>SFRS01000110.1 GCA_004562175.1 bacterium
CAAGCAAGGGAATTGTGCGGTTTTTGACATCCTCTTCTTTTTCCAGCTTCACATAGTTCTGCGGGACCATATCCACTCCGGCGGAAAGGAAGGCATATCCCTTCTCTTCCAGCTTAGCCAAGACCTCATCGCTGCAGCCCGGCATGGCTTGAATGAAAAAGCCACCTGCGGCCTCCACCTCGCCCTCCTTGTTGACCAAAACACCCAAGGCTACACTACTAGGCGTTTGTTCGGATACGTACAAATATTTTGTCAGGTCACTGGCGATTTCACCATCTGCCAATTCACAGTAGCCGGTAAAGGGTTCAGCATTTTGCAGATAGCGGGTCACGATAATATTACCTTGGCCAATGCCTGCGCCCACATTCAGTTTGCCATCCTCACGCAAGGGTACAAAGGCATCAGGATTTTCCACGTAGCCACGCACGTTGGTGCCTTCCGCATCAGCCACAACATCGCCCAAGGGACCATCGCCTTTGAGGCGCAGGCTAATGCGCTCGCCGTCCTTCATGGTGGCAGCCAAAAGCAACGCACCATTCATGGCACGACCCAAGGCAGCACTAGCCAAATGGGAGCAGCCGTGCTTTTTTGCTGCCTCCCGCACTAAATTCGTAGTACAAAGAGCATAAATACGCACACCCTCAGCGGTGGCTTTAGTCAAAACGTCTTCCATTATGCTCGCCTCTTATTACATTTCCTTGAAGAGATTTACCATTTCCATGGCAGCCATAGCGCAGTCCACACCCTTGTTACCAGCCTTGGTGCCAGCGCGTTCAATAGCCTGTTGAATGGTCTCGGTGGTCAGTACGCCGAAGGCCACGGGCACACCGGTTTGCAGGCTTACCTGGGCAATACCCTTGGAAGCCTCAGCGCAAACATAATCGAAATGCGGAGTAGCACCACGAATAACAGTGCCCAAGCAAATTACAGCGTCATATTTGCCGCTTTCAGCCATCTTTTTGGCAGCCATGGGAATTTCAAAGGCACCGGGAACCCAGGCCACAGTCAAATCCTCATCAGCGGCCTCATGGCGCAGCAAGCAGTCCACGCAGCCACTCAACAATTTACTAGTAATAAACTCATTAAAACGAGCCACTACAATACCAATCTTCAAGCCTCTAGCAGTTAATTTACCTTCTAATACGTTCATTATTTCAACCTCCATATCAACTTACTAATCTACTAACCTTAGGAAAATTACATAATTATAATAATATTAGAGCGAATGGGATTTTCTCCCTAGACTTTTTCAATGAGCTTGACACTTAATATAATAATTATGATATATTCAAGCGAATAGGAATTTTAGACCATAAGTGGTTGGTACAATAGAAGCAAGGTTTCGAAAACCTACATCCCACGGCGAACAGATTGGACACCGCAGCTTCGTGATTGTACCCCACGAAATGGGCGTTAAGAAATTCCTCTGAGTGCCGAATATATCATGATTATTATTCCCTACACTCCTTAGTGACAGCCACAATTACAATCATGTAATTTATGACCCATCTTTTCCTCTTTTACGTCTAAATAATGTTCGTTAAACTCATTAGGCTCCATAATAATAGGAACGCGGTCGGTAATAGTAATACCATAGCCGCTCAAGCCAATACGCTTCGCAGGATTATTGGTAATCAAGCGAATGCTGGTAAGGCCAAGGTCGGACAAAATCTGTGCACCCAAACCATAGTCGCGCAAATCCGGCGCAAAGCCCAAACGCACATTAGCCTCAACCGTATCAAGACCAGTATCCTGCAATGCATAGGCACGAATCTTATTGGCCAAGCCAATGCCGCGGCCCTCCTGACGCATATACACAACCGCGCCACAGCCTTCCTTCTCAATCATGCGCAGGGCCGTTGCCAATTGGTCCCCACAGTCGCAGCGCAGGCTGCCAAAGGCATCGCCAGTAAGACACTCGCTATGGACGCGTACCAAAACATCCTTCTTCCCTGCCACATCGCCCTTCACAATGGCCACATGGCACAGGTTGTCCAAATCATTTTCGTAGGCAATAATGCGGAAGGTGCCGTACTTAGAGGGCAACGCAGCCTCAGCCACACGGTGCACCATCTTCTCGTGGGACTTGCGATAAGCCACCAAATCGGCCACCGTAATAAACACTAAATCGTGCTTCTTGGCAAACTCAATCAAATCAGGCGTGCGAGCCATGTGACCATCGTCATTCATAATCTCGCAGCAAATGCCCACAGGCTTCAGGCCTGCCAGCTTGCACAAATCCACCGTAGTTTCGGTATGACCTGTGCGCACCAAGACGCCACCCTCGCGAGCACGCAGAGGGAACACATGACCCGGACGACGAAAATCCCCGGGCTGAGCACCCTCATCAGCGCATTTTTGCATGGTATAAGCACGCTCATAGGCGGAAATACCCGTGGTAGTGTCCACATGGTCGATGGATACAGAAAAAGCGGTTTCATGATTATCCGTGTTCTTGGTGACCATGGCGCCGAATTGCAGCTTATCCATGATTTCGCCCGCTGCAGGCATGCAAATCAGGCCGCGGGCCTCCTTGGCCATGAAGTTAATGGCCTCCGGAGTGCAGAGCTCCGCCGCCATGATCAAATCGCCCTCGTTTTCCCGATCCTCATCATCGGTTACCAGCACCATTTTACCAGCCTTAATAGCCGCAATGGCCTCCTCAATCGTATTATATTTAAAATCCATTCCTTTCACCTCACACAAAGCCGTTCTCCAGCAGCATATTCATATCTAAAGTGTCCGTTTTGCCTTCTTGCTTTTGATGCCAAGTCAGCATGCGTTCCACATATTTACCCAAAATATCCGTTTCCAGATTCACGCTGTCGCCCACTTTTTTCAAGCCCAGAGTTGTTTCCTTGGCCGTATGGGGTATGAGCGACACAGAAAAGCTTGTATCTGTGACCTCCGTCACGGTAAGGCTAATGCCATCGATGGCAATACTACCTTTTTTTATGATGTATTTTAAAAGCTCAGGGGGAGTGCTTATGGTGACCACTACCGCGATCCCTTCGGGACGCTGCTCATAAATAGTACCCAAGCCCTCCACGTGACCGCTGACGATGTGCCCGTCTAGACCGTCGCAGAGCCTCAAGGTACGCTCCAAATTCACTCTGGAGCCCGGCTGCAGGCTGCCAATATTGGTCAAGCGCACCGTCTCCGGCATTACATCGGCGGTAAAGCTGCTGTCATCCATGCGTACTACGGTGAGGCAGGCGCCATTTACAGCCACACTGTCGCCAATCTTGAGATTTTCCAGCACCTTCTTCGCACCCACCGTCAGATGATAGGAGTTGCCCTGCCGGGCCAGCCTTTGCACTGTTCCCAGCTCCGCCACCAAACCAGTAAACATCAGGCATCCTCCCTTCGTACTAAACCCGTAACCATCAAGTCCTGACCCAGCAGCTTGTATTCCACCTCGTCCAGCTTCCAGCTGTCCTCCATGTAATCGCTGCCCACGCCACCCATGGGCGTAAAGCCTTGGCTGCCGCCAACCAGCTTCGGCGCGATAAACGCGTACACTCTATCGCCGTAGCCAGCGTCCTTAAAGGCGCCGTGCACCGCACTACCGCCCTCTACCAAAAGGCTGGTAATACCCCGTTGGGCCAGCGCCGTTACTACTAAATCAATGGGCAAACGACCATTTTCCAACGGCAAGCGCACAACCTCTACATTGGGTAATGCGGCCAGGGCTTCGCCCTTCACAGCGTCCGCCTCAAGGCTTGTAATAATAATCGTATCCGCCACAGGATTCAGCACCGTTGCCATCAGTGAGATGCGCAAATTGCTGTCGAGAACTACACGCACTGGGTTCTTACCTTGCACCATGCGACAGGTCAGCTCTGGGTCGTCGGCTAGCACCGTACCAATACCCACTAAAATGGCGTCATGCTGCCGTCTCAGCCTGTGAGCAAAGG
>SFRS01000111.1 GCA_004562175.1 bacterium
GTGGGCCTGCGCGCATATGGTCAAAAGGACCCCTTGGTGGAATATAAATTTGAAGCCTACGACATGTTTGAGGCTATGATTGATGCTATTCAGGACGATGTAGTGCGTTACATTTACCATGTCAACGTAATTACCCAGTCTGCTGATGATCATCTGGAGAATGCGCAAGAGCACGGCGCAGAGGAAGTTTAAAATTATTAAGAATTAAGGTCGATACTGCAATTTTGCTCAGAAGTGGATGACTGCTTCTGGGCAAAATTTAAATAACTAAATTTGCTATATGAAAGGTTGTGAATGAATTTTGTTGATCGAAGAATACAAGCCTGAGATTGCCAACTTGCAAGCAAAATTAGAGGAAATGAGGGGATCTCTTTGACATCGCTGTCAAAGAGGACCGCATTGCCGAATTAGAGCATAAAATGGGCGATCCCACCTTTTGGGACGACCCGGAGAAGGCACAAAAAACTGCCCAGGACGTGAATGCACTCAAGGAAGAGGTGGAGGGCTTCCATAAGCTGTCCGATAGCGTGGACGAGCTGGAAATCATGCAGGAAATGGCTGCCGAAGAAAATGATGAAAGCTTGATTCCGGAAATGGACGAGCTGCTCAATAAATGCCGCGAGGAGCTGGAGCATCTGGAATTAGGCATGCTGCTCAGCGGCGAATATGACGCCAACAACGCCATCATCACCCTGCACGCCGGTGCCGGCGGCACCGAGGCCCAAGACTGGACCAGCATGCTGCTGCGCATGTTCACCCGTTTTGCGGAGCAAAACGGCTTCGCCCTGGAAATGCTGGACTATCAGCCCGGTGATGAAGCCGGCGTGAAGAGCGCCACCTTCCAGGTGAACGGCCACAATGCTTATGGCTTTTTGAAGTCCGAAAAGGGCGTACACCGTCTGGTGCGTATTTCTCCCTTCGACGCTAACGCACGTCGCCACACCTCCTTTGCGGCCTGCGACGTTATGCCCGAATTGGACGATAATGTGGACGTGAAGATTAACTGGGACGAAGTCCGTGTGGACACCTACCGCGCCAGCGGCGCCGGTGGCCAGCACGTTAACAAAACCTCCTCTGCGGTGCGCATGACCCATGAGCCCACCGGTATCGTGGTGCAATGCCAACAGGAGCGTTCTCAAATCCAAAACCGTGAAAAATGTACGCAAATGCTGCGTGCTAAATTATATGAATACGAAAAGGCGAAGCAGGACGCCATCGTCAGCGATTTGGCCGGCGATTACCAAAACATCGAATGGGGCAGCCAAATTCGAGCCCTATACTCTGGTCAAGGACCATCGTACCGGCTGCGAAACCGGCAACATTGGCGCTGTGATGGATGGCGATTTGATGCCCTTTGTGGAGGCCTACCTGCGCAGCCAACAAAAGAAGATTTGATTATAAGTGCAGGTGACAATAATGAAGCATCGTTATAATCCTGTGCTAGTGGCCGTGATTGCTGTAGGCTTGGTCTGCGCTTTGTGGCTCAATTGGCAGCGCCATCAGGTGGAGCAGGCCAATAACACTGTGGAAATGGCTATGGAGTACGAGGGCCTGCGCAATCTGGCAATTTTGCAGGGCCTGAGCGAGGACCAGGTGCTGCGAGATTTTCAAGCTGCAGGCATCAATTCCCTGATGCTTTTCGACACTACGCTGGAACGCCTGACCAAAAAGGGCGAAATCCAAAGCACCACCACAGAGGAGCTGCGCAAGGCGGCTAGCTTGGGCGCGGACAAGGGCGTTTTCGCGGCGGTGCCGGCGGATAAGCTGGACATGGACGCGGCCTTTGTGGCGGCAGGTAGCAATCCTGCTGTAATGGAGGATGTGCTGGAGGATCTCAAGCTGCGCTATGGCGCGGAGCGTGTGGAGATCGTGAGCAGCGAACCGCAAATTATTCGCGTGGTAGGCAAAACGGAGCTTTTACCCGAGGGCAGGTTCGACGAGCCCCACGGCATTTTGCAGGCACCTCTGGGGCTGCCTGCGCGCGACATGCAAAAGCTGGCCAAGATGGGCTTTCAGCTGATTGTGCGTCCGCAAAATTATATTAATGTAAGCGAAGAGCAAATCGACAGCATCTTCAAGCGTATTGACAAGGCAGGGGTGAAGGTCCATGCCCTGATGCCCTGTGGTCGCGAGACTGTGGGCTACCCTAACAAGGTGGAATATCTGGGACAAAAGCTGCGGGAGCGGGACATGACTCTCGTGATGCTGGAGCATTATACCCAGCTGCGCTTTGCCCAAATCGATGGACTCATTCCTCTGGCCGAGTTCAATAATTATAAAGCGGCTCGCTCCTACGTCATCGATGCCTTGGAGCAAAAGAAAATTTCTGTGGCTACAGCGCTGCATCGTTGGGCCTTGACCGACGAGGAGCGCAATATTCGCGTGAACTATATCCGTCCCTTCCTGCTGCCGGTGGAGGGCAAGGATATTATGCAAGTTAATCTGAAATACGTGCGCGACATTAAGGCTAACGTAGAAGCACGTGGTTATACCATTGGTAAAGCAGGGGTTTTCGCCGTCTTGGATAACAAGAGTGGCTTTGCTCCCTATTTCCCGGCAAAGACCATGTGGCTGCCCATCGTGCTGGCCATTGTGGCCGGGGTGGTGCTGTATGGCAGTCTGCTCTTTAATTGGAGCAGCAAAAGGGAGCTGGTGCTGTGGGCATTGTTGTCCGCAGGAGGCTGCGGCCTGCTGCTGCTTGGGCGTGGACTTTTGACCCGCCAGCTGTTGGCCTTGGCGGCGGCCAGCGTCTTCCCGGTTTTGTCCATGAGCTATATCATGGAGATTTGGGAGAAAAACAAAACCAGCGATAATGGTTTGGTAAAAATAATTTGCCATGCAGCTTGGCAATTGGCCTTGGCCATTGCTTTGTCCTTGGTGGGGGCTGCCTTCCTGTCCGGCATTTTGACGGATACGCGCTTCCTTCTGGAAATCGATATTTATCGCGGTGTGAAGCTGACCTTTATCCTGCCCGTTGTCCTGACTGCGGTGCTTTACTTGAAGCGTTACGACATGCTGCAGGTGGTGGGCAAGGGTGTGAAGAGCTTGCTTAATAAGCTCAACGGCCTTTTGGATACGGGCCTGACCTTCAAGCATGTGGCTGTGCTCATGGTCTTCCTCTTCGTGGCCTTTTATTTTGTGGGCCGCAGTGGTCATACAGGTGGCGTGCCCGTGCCGGCCATCGAGCTCAAGATGCGGGCCTTCCTAGAACAGGTCATGTATGCTCGTCCTCGCGAGAAGGAATTCATGATTGGTCATCCGGCCTTCTTCCTGACGGTGTTGGCCGTGTATAAATGTGCGCCCCGTTGGTGGCAGTTTGTGCTGGTGTGTGGCGCTGTCATCGGGCAAGGCAGCTTGGTGCAAACCTTCTGCCATATGCGTACCCCCGTGGTGATGAGCTTCGTGCGCGCCTTGGATGGCTACGCAGTGGGCATTATTTTTGGTATTATCAGCATACTTGGTGTGAGTGTGCTGCTGTATTTAGGTAAGAAACTGCAAAGGAGATACATGGAGCAATGAGTAAGATCGTGATTTCCGGGTACTATGGATTTGCTAATGCCGGAGACGAGGCTATGCTGGCCGCGATCGTAAAAGCTTTGCGCAGTACAGAGGATTCTGTGGAGCTGACGGTGATTTCGGGCAATCCGCAAATAACGGCAGCTAAATATGGTGTATCTTCTATTCATCGTTTTAATCCATTAGAGATTTTTTTATCCCTGCGAGATTGTGACCTGCTCTTGAGCGGTGGGGGCAGTCTTTTGCAGGATGTGACTAGCAAGCGCAGCTTGCTCTATTATTTATCAATTTTGGCTTTGGGGCTTTTGCTGGGCAAAAGAGTGATGCTGTATGCTCAGGGCATCGGGCCCATTCACAGTGGTCTTTTGCGCAAGCTGACCAAGGCTGTGTGCAGTCGTGCGGATTTAATTACCGTGCGGGACCAGGACTCCCTTTACGAGCTGCGCCACATCGGTATTCCGGCGGAAAAGGTGCAGCTGACGGCGGACGCGGTGCTGACTCTGCCCCAAGAGGGCAAGGAGCAGGGGCGCCAGCTGCTCAGCGAGTGGGGTGTGCCCGCGGACAAAATGCTCATCGCTATCTCCGTGCGCAAATGGCAGGAGGACGACCGCTATCTTTTGGAGCTGGCCAAGGCGGCGGACATTTTGAGCCGTGAATATGACGCTCATGTGGTGATTCTGCCCCTGCAATATCCTGTGGATGTGGCGGCCTGCGACAGGCTGCAGCATTTCATGGTGCACAAGGAGCGGAGCACGGTGCTGAAGGCGGACTGTGACACGGAACAGTTTTTGTCCCTTATGGGCAATTTTCAGCTGCTCATCGGCATGCGCCTGCACGCCTTGATTTTTGCTGCGGTCATGGAGCGTCCCTTTGTGGCTGTGTCTTACGACCCCAAGATTGATGGCTTTGTGAAGGATATTAACGGCGTCACTGCCGGAAGTGTAGAAAATTTGCAGTCCACCCAGGTGGTGGTTGCGGCGAAAAAAGCGCTGGCACCGGCGACCTATTGTCGGGGCAGGCTGGACAGGCTGCGGACAAAGGCCATGCTGAATGCCAAGCAGGCCTTGGCCCTGCTGACGAAAGGAGTTTGAAGGTAGTGCTGATTATGAGCGATGTAAGCAAGGTGTATCCCAGTGGGTCCATGGCTTTGCAGGACGTCAATGTACATATAGAGCCAGGCGAATTTGTCTTTGTTGTGGGACCAAGCGGCGCCGGTAAATCTACCTTTATCAAGATGCTGTTCCGTGAGGTTCTGCCTACTACGGGCAGCATTTTTGTCAATGGGGTGGATATTCTGTCCCTGACGCCCAAGGAAATTCCCTTTATGCGGCGCCAGCTGGGCATTATTTTCCAGGATTACCGCCTTTTGCCCGACCGCACGGTGTACGAAAATGTAGCCTTCGCCATGCAGGTTATCGAGGCGCCTCATCGTAAAATTAAGCGCCAGGTAATGAATGTGCTGGATTTGGTGGGACTGCGCCATCGTGCCAACGCTTATCCTAACGAGCTCAGCGGCGGCGAGCAGCAGCGCATAGCTATTGCCCGGGCAATAG
>SFRS01000112.1 GCA_004562175.1 bacterium
TACTTTTGTTGTTGTAGAATGGAGAATGTGGCTGATTTTATACAGAAATTCCCTACATATGCTGTAATTAATGCAGCTATGTAGGTTTTTTTTCATATAAACTTTGAATCTATTTATGAGCAGGAAAAAGCATTCTTTCGTAGAAATTACATCTGTAGTATAATATTATGAGAAATCGTAATACTTAGGGACGAGGTGAAATAGATGCTTAAGGTTTACCTGGGGAGCTGTGATAACGAGATATACAATCCCCCAGTATATTTCATAAATCAATATGAGGATAAGTGGCTTATTACTGATTTGGCAAAGGAAATGATTAAGGATGTGGACAAGTCCGAGGTTGTTGGGCCTCGTTTGATTCAAAGTCGTGTGTTGGGGCCTATTTCACCGAGAGAATTGTCCGGTGGCGTGAAAACTTTGTTGTTAATGGCTTTTGATGAAAGTGGCAGATTTTTTAATGCTACTGCCTGTGGTGATAATTGTGCAAAATGGATTTTAAAGATTGCCGAAGCTAAGGATTTGACTATTTGTTTGCATCATAGCATGTATTTTGGTCCTGGTCCTTATGAAATAAAGATCATTAATAATGATTGCATAGTGCACAATCATGAAGAGTGGCTTGATGTGGTTTATGATTATCTGTGAGGTTGGCTATGAAGGCAAAGTTTGATATTTTAGTGCAAAACAACAGGCTGCGCTATGAATTCACTGTTTCTAGAAATATTACCATCATACGAGGGGACAGTGCCACAGGTAAGACCACATTGCTCGAATTGTTGGCGGCGTACTATAATGACGGAGATAGCAGTGGCGTTTTGGTACGCTGTGATGTGCCTTGCGTGGTTGTTGGCGGACAGCATTGGCGGGAAAATCTTAGCCTTGTTCGTAATAGCATTGTTTTTATAGATGAATGCAATGCTTTCGTGAAATCAGAGACTTTTGCAGTTTCCGTCAAGGAATCTGACAATTATTATGTAATTGTTTCTAGGGATGATTTACCCAATCTGCCCTACAGTGTCAACGAGATATATGGCATTAGGCAATCAAGTAAATATGCTGGCTTAAAGCAGGTATATAATGAACTGTATCAACTGTATGGCAGCTTTGAAAAAGTGGAAACTGCTGAAGAAAAATTGCTTTTAGCGGAGGACTCCAATGCTGGATATGAGTTCTTTAAGGGGGCTTATGCCGAGCATTTTACATGTTTAAGTGCTAAAGGGAAATCTAATATCTTCAAGCTTTTGCAGCAGTATCGTAAAGAGAATGTGCTGGTTGTGGCCGACGGTGCTGCCTTTGGCTGCGAGATGGAAAAGATTATGCAGTTGATGAGACTTGGCAGAAGGATTGTTTTATATTTGCCAGAGTCTTTTGAGTGGCTTGTTTTGAAATCCGATGTACTAGAAAATACTGAAATAAAAGCAATGCTTGAAGATCCTAGTCAATTTATTGACAGTAAAGAGTATTTTAGTTGGGAAAGGTTTTTCACTGATCTCCTAATTCAAGAATCAAAAGGAACATATTTGCACTATAATAAGAAGTCGCTTAATCCAGCGTATCTTCAGGAAAGAATCAAGGAGAGAATCATGGATTTGGTTCCTATTCAACCCATAAAACAAAGGGAGTGAAGGTTAGTGATGAAGGATATGCATACAGTGGTTAGGCTGCTGCGCAATCATTTATATCCCACCTATCAGCTATATGCCGTAATGAACAGCCGTAAGCTGGCACCTTTAGAGGGGCTGAAGCTGGGCGCTTTGACCGTGCTCAGCTGGCTGCGCCAAAGATTGGGTGCGGCAGCGGCGGAAGCCTTGCAAACTCCGGAGCCGGAAGACTATGCCAGCTTTGATGTGGCCGATTTGGTCTCTGTGCATTTGAATTACGGCTTTGTTATCGATATAATTTCTTTGCCGGAAAAGGGCCTGTGGACGCTGCAAATCACGGAGCCTGATTTAGGCTCGGACCCAGGCAATCCTCAGCAGCAGCGCAAGCCTGTGGCAGGTCGTATTATTGAAACTAATGTTTCCTTTGCGGTGCAGGGACAGCAGCTGGAATGCGGCGTGCAAACGGTGATTTCGGACCCGGAAAACACGCCTTTGGCAGATGTATACCGTCCAGCTTTTGTCAAAAAGCTTTATAATAATCCTGATTTTGGCTTGGCGCAGGTCATCCCGTTGCAGAACAAACCAAGGTACATCAATAATGTGGAAAAGCTGAAAAGCATGTTGCAGCTATATCACAACCAGCATAACCAGCTGCCCTGCGTGCTTTTTACCAAGGTGCCGAAGCTAGTGGATGAGGGTTTGCCTCTGGAAGGCTTGTCCTTGGAGAGCTTGCAGCAGGAGCACGTTGATGCATCTTATGATGAGAAGGGCAATCGCATGCGCCCTATTCGGGTTGAGCATGAGCTTGTGGATAGATTGGCGCCAAAAAACAAGCAAAAGAGTAAACAAGCGCCTCCTAAAGAGACTGATAAGCCCTTGGTGGCCACTAGCATTGAGGAGCTGCGCATTTTGGCGCGCAATCCCTTGGCTCTCCAAAAGAGCAGGAGTTTGGCCAAGGCCAAGCAGGAAAGACTGGAGTATGCGTTGCCGCCCTACGATATCAAACGTTTCGCCGCTAGCTGGTGTGGCTTTGCCCATGTCTATTTGTTGGAGCCACAGCTTGTGGACAAGCTGCAGGAGCTGGAAGGCCTTAAGCTGCAGGCAGGAGATGTTGTGGTGTTGGAGCCCCAGTGCTTCAAAGGTGGGAAGATTGTTATGCCCATCGCTGAAGCAAAGCAGAACGCCTATCAGCTGAATAAGCTGATTTTTGCTTATCCACGTGAAAAAGGCGTGGATTTTGGCAATTTGTACTTCTTGAGTGGTGCCAGAGATGCCTTGGTGAACAGTACGCTGGAGGCCAAGGCCTATAGTAACGAGCAGGCAGAACGCTTTGCCACGGAGCAAAGTCTGCGCGATGCCAAATGGCAGGCTAAGCTACAGGAGAGGAACAATCTGGTGGCGCAGCTGGAGAATAAACTGCACAAGCAGGAGCAACGCTTGAATATGGCGGAGCAATTAGTGGCAGAGCGGGAGGCTGCGGCCGAGCAGGCTCAGCAACGCTTGCAGAAGCAGCTGGCAGAGAAAGAGGAGTATATTCGTTTCTTGCAGCAGCGCCTGCAGCGTCCTCGCACGAAAAAGGAGCTGCCTCAATGGGCACGCCATAGCTTGGCACCCCATCTGGTGCTGCATCCGCGAGCTGAGGCGACCTTGGAAGCGGCTTGTTTGAACGAGGATAGACTGGAGTTGGTCTATGACGCTCTGGAGTATCTGGCCACGGATTATTGGGAAAATCGTTATGGAGAATTATCCGATGAGGAGCTGCTGAACAGAACCTCTTTGAAGTACCAGCGTGGCTTTGCGGTGACGCCCAATAGCGATAGCAGCATAGCTACCTACCCCAATCAATACAAGCTCAATGGCTATACCATGCTCAGCGGCGCACAGGTGACCAAGGCCCTTGATTATCACCTGAAAACAGGCAACAAGGCTGAACATTTGGTACGCATTTATTTCTTCTTTGATGATGAACGCCGGCGGATTGTGGTGGGCTCCTTGCCCGAGCATTTGGACACGGTGAGGTTTTAGTACTAGGCTTGGCGTGCGCCCGCTTTGGGTAACATTTCGTTACTCATAAAATTTCAGCACTTTTGTTGTGGAACAATGTACATGGAACGGAATTTGAAAAACTAGAAGAAATTTTACATCTAGCTTGAAAAATCAGATAATTAGCATTATAATAGAGCTGGTGAAGAAACTTGCAAGTGCCACCATGGTTTACAAAATTATCATGCAGTGATTTTAGAATGTGTGATATAATTAAGGAGGCAG
>SFRS01000113.1 GCA_004562175.1 bacterium
GCTTGCGCAAAAGCAGCGGCAAAGGCATCATCCTGCTCGTAGTCAGGGTAAAGGCCGTCCACCTCGCCACCCCACGCGTTAAAGCGCCAGTTCACGCCCCGCACTACGCGCCGGGCTCCACTTGCGCAGCTGCCTACGGCAGCATTGCCAGAGCCTTCCTCGCTCGGCACATTCTTCACTACGAAAGTGGGTCCAATATCCCTAGCCCAGCTGTCATCCGTAGCAATATCTATGAGCTCCACATTGCTCAGCCCAGATAACATTTTTTCAGCCCGCTGCCAATGCTTGCTTTTTTTATCACAGGCCACATACACTTTTTCGCTGGCAGCAATAGCCTTAATCACTGCAGTAAACGCCTCACAGGCAGCATCGGCGCCAAAGCTCCAGGAGCCCGGCCGCTGAGGCCACACGATGATGCACCCGGCGTGTTCTTCGAACTCCGCCGGCATACGAAAGCCATCCATTTTTGGTGTTGCATTAGTCAGCATCTTCATCATGACAGCCTTTCCTTAAAATCCTTGTACCCAAAACGGCGCACCAGCTCCGTGCTGCCATCCTTCTTCAGCAGCACAATATCCGGCAGGGGCATGCCGTTAAAGGTATTATTTTTAACCATGGAATAAATGGCCATATCTTCAAAAATCAGCTTGTCGCCCACGTTAATTTTCCGCTCAAAGCTGTAGTCACCAATTACATCGCCCGCTAGGCAGGTCATGGAGGACAGGCGATAGGTGTGAGCCTTCTCGTTAGCTTCATAGCCATCCCGCAGGGGTGGACGATAGGGCATTTCCAAAACGTCCGGCATATGGCAGGCCGCAGAAGCGTCCAAAATCAAAATATCTAGGCCATTATGCACAATATCCAGCACCTCGGTTACCAAGTAACCTGCATTTAACGCCACGGCTTCGCCGGGCTCCAAATAAACCTCAACGCCGTAGGTGCTGCGAATGTACTTCACTAAGTCAATGAGCGCCTCTACATCGTAATCGGTGCGAGTAATATGGTGCCCACCACCCAAATTGAGCCATGTTAATTGGCCAAAGAATTTGCCAAATTTGGCTTCAAAAGCCTTGAAGGTGGTAATCAAATCATCGGAGTTTTGCTCGCAGAGAGTATGGAAGTGCAAGCCCTCCACTCCCTCAGGTAGCTCCTCAGGAAAATTGGCCAAGGTTACGCCGAGGCGAGATCCAACGGCACAGGGGTCGTAAATGGCGTGCTCCGCCTCCTGCGTAGAATACTCAGGATTAATACGAATGCCCACGCTGGCCTTGGAGTTTTGCCAAATGCTTCTATGCTTTTCTAATTGGGCAATGGAATTAAAGACAATATGGTCGCAGATTTGCACCAGCTCCCGCATGTCCTCAGTGCGAAAGGCAGGTGCGAAAACATGGTTCTCCTTGCCCATTTCCTCGTGGCCTAAGCGTGCTTCATAGATGCCGCTGGCGGTAGTACCAGCCAAATATTTACCCATGAGGGGATAAAGGCGAAACATGGAGAAGCATTTTTGGGCTAGCAGAATGTGACAATCCGCCTCTTGCTGCACCCTTTGCAGCAGCTCCAAATTTTTGATGAGCTTGGCCTCATCCACTACATAACAAGGAGTAGGCAGTGCCTTCAGCACTGCCTCCTGTTTTTCTTTCAATGTTCTTGCTTGTAAAGCCTGCAGCTTGGCGTCCGCCTTAGCAGCGTTCACCACATAGGCAGGCATAGTTTTATCGTTACTCATATCGCTCACTCAACAGTAACGGGGTTTTCGTCCACTACCCAAGGCAGACCGAACTTGTTCAGCATATCCATGTACGGATCGGGGTCAAACTCTTCCACATTGAAGACGCCCTTGCCCTGCCACTTTTTAGTTACAACCAGCGCGGTACCAATCATAGCAGGCACGCCGGTGGTGTAGCTGATGGCTTGGGAACCAACCTCTTTGTAGCACTCTTGGTGGTCGCAAACATTGTAAATAAAGATGGTTTTCTTTTCGCCGTTCTTGGTGCCGGTGAAGATGCAACCGATGTTGGTCTTGCCCACAGTGCGGGGACCCAAGGAAGCAGGATCCGGCAGCAGCGCCTTCAGGAATTGGATGGGCACGATTTCGCGACCCTCATACATCATGGGCTTGGTGGACAGCATTCCCACATTTTCCAAGCACTTCATATGGGTTAGATAGCTTTGGCCAAAGGTCATGAAGAAGCGAATGCGTTTTACGCCAGGGATATTCTTGGCCAGGGATTCAATTTCCTCGTGATGCAAAAGGTACATATCCTTCATGCCCACTTCCGGGAAATTATATTCACGCTTAATGGACAT
The DNA here is from genome assembly GCA_004562175.1 of bacterium. GTDB lineage: Bacteria > Bacillota > Negativicutes > Acidaminococcales > Acidaminococcaceae > Phascolarctobacterium_A. The sequence continues at coordinate 2,308 of SFRS01000113.1, forward strand.
GGCAGGGATTTCAATCCATTTACCGTTTTCCCAATAAGAGCCAGGCGCAGAAACCTCGCGCAGGTTGATTTCAGGATTGAAGTTGGTAGCGAAGGGATAGCCATGGTCGCCACCGTTGCAGTCCAAAATATCGATGGTATCGATTTGGTCAAAGTAATGCTTCAGAGCATAGGCAGAGAAAACGCTGGTTACGCCGGGGTCAAAGCCGGTGCCCAAGAGCGCCATAATGCCGGCCTGCTCGAATTTCTCTTTATAAGCCCATTGCCAGGAGTAATCGAAGTAAGCAGAGAATCCCTCCTCCTTGCAGCGCTTATCATAAACAGCGCGCCAAGCAGGGTCGTCGATGTTTTCAGGCTCATAGTTAGCAGTATCGATATAGTCAACCTTGCACTCTAAGCAAGCGTCCATAATGGTCAAATCCTGATAGGGCAATGCCACATTCAAAACAGCGTCCGGCTGATAAGCTTTAATTAAAGCAACCAGCTCGTCCTTATTATCTGCGTCCACCTTAGCAGTGGTGATTTTCGTGGTGGTAGTGGGCTGCAGCTTTTCTGCCACAGCATCGCACTTAGACTTGGTGCGGCTTGCAATGCACAGCTCCGTGAAAACCTCGCTGTTTTGGCAGCATTTGGCGATAGCCACGCCAGCAACGCCACCGCAGCCGATTACTAATAATTTACTCATACTCTTCATCTCCTATCAAATTATACATTATCCTTAAAACAGCTAGAAGGGGTCAGATACGCGAAAGGGCGACGACGGCGTATCGGAAATACTCCTAGGAGCCCTGACAAAGTAGATGGCCCCTTATAGCTGTTTTACTTTTCTTCTTCTTCTAGCATATCCTCCACATACTTTGGCAGCATGAACGCTCCCTTATGCAGATTGGCAGAATAATACCAGGTCTTGATGCCCCTTGCCTTCCACTTCACGGAATCAAAGTCCTTCAGGGGATGGTATTTTTTGGAGGCAAAGCCAAAGAGCCAATAGCCGGAGGGACAGGTGGGAATAGCCGCCTGATACACACGACTAATGGGGAAGCTGTGGCTGGCCTTGCGGTGCATGGCGCGACAGGTCTCCTCGTCCTCATCGTAGAAGGGACTGCCGTGCTGGTACACCATGATGCCATCCTCCTTCAGCGCACGGAAGCAGTTACCATAAAATTCCTTGGTAAAAAGGCCTGCCGCATGACCCAAGGGGTCGATAGCATCGTTAATAATCAAGTCATATTCATTGACCTTGGAGCGCAAAAAGCGCAGACCGTTGGCATTGAAAATCGTCACGCGAGCATCATCCAAGCCGATGGCATTGTCGGGGAAAAAGTCACGGCACACATCAATAAACACGTGGTCCGTCTCCACCACATCGATTTCTTCAATCTCCGGATAGCGGGACAGCTCACGAGCTACACCGCCGTCGCCACCGCCGATAACCAGCACCTTTTTCACATGAGGATGCACGGCCATGGGCACGTGCACAATCATCTCATCGTAAATAAATTCGTCCTTTTGAGAGAAGACGATGGTGCCATCGCAGGCAATAAAACGACCA
>SFRS01000001.1 GCA_004562175.1 bacterium
GCGCAGCTGTTTGCAGACTAAATAATAGAAAATTGGCATAGTTCTATTGGCAGCAGGTACAGCCTGTGGTACAATAGAGCGGGGTCTAGTGACTCCTGGCCCGTAGGGGCCAGCAGCGTGACTATCGCAAAGGATAGCATGCATGTAAGGAGGATTTGACAAATGAAAAAAGAAACCGGAGTATTGGCCTTTTTAGGCAGTGTGAGCGCTTTTTTGTCCCGCTATTTCGCGGTGATTATTTTGGTAACCAGCGCCATTGCCTTTGTGCAACCGGAGGGCTTCAAGTGGATTCCCAAGTACACGGCACTGTTCTTAGGTACGGCGATGTTTGGCATGGGCCTCACCATCAAGAGGGAGGACTTCCAAATCGTCTTTTCCCGACCTAAAGAAATTTTTGCCGGATGCGTGCTGCAATACACCATAATGCCCTTTGCTGCTTATCTTTTGGCCGTTGTTTTCAATCTGGATGCGGATTTGGCCTTGGGTGTGATTTTGGTAGGCTGCTGCCCCGGCGGCACCGCCAGCAATGTTATCGCCTATATTGCCAAGGGTGATGTGCCCCTGTCCGTGGGCATGACCATTGCCTCCACCTTGATTGCGCCCATCGTTACGCCCTTTTTGGTGTACGTGCTGGCAGGCACTTGGGTCGAGGTCAGCTTTTGGGCGATGATGATGAGCGTGGTGAAGATTGTGCTCTTGCCCGTGCTGGGAGGCATCGTGCTGAATACGCTGTTCCATGACAGCATTGTGAAGCTGGGAAGCGTGCTGCCCATTGTGTCCATTGTGGCCATCGTCATGATTATCGACGGTATTGTGGCTGTGAGCGCCGCCAAGCTGGTAAGCTGCGGCTTGATTGTAATGGTACTAGTAGTGCTGCATAACAGTATTGGTCTGGGTATGGGCCTCTTCATGGCCAAGGTCATGAAGGTGAACTACGCCAAGGAAACCTCTATTGCCATTGAGGTGGCAATGCAAAACAGTGGCTTGGCAGTGGCCTTGGCTACTGTGAATTTTGCAGCCAATCCTTTGGCCGGCTTGCCCGGTGCTGTCTTCAGCGTGTGGCATAATGTGTCCGGCTCCATGTTCGCCAGCTACCGCCTGAAGGGACTGGAGAGCCAAGGTGCGCAGACCTTGAGCGAGGATGCTCTGGCAACGAAATAAATAAGCAAAATAAAGCTCTGACGATGCTAAAAATAGCACTGTCAGAGCTTTTTCGCGTATATAGCTATGTAACTGATTATTGCCCGCAGCTGCTTGCCGTTTGCTTCACGTAAACAGGGGAAATAAGGAGGTCGTTGCCGGCGCGGTTCAGGGCGGGGTTCAGCTGGAGCAGACTCCACAGCTCCGTGGCCTTGAGCTCCAGGTCCAGCTGTTGGGTGAAGATTTGCTGTTGGCGCAGCCCCAAATGGGGCAGGCGGTAGCGCCAGTTGCGATACAGGCCAGTGATAAGGGGCAGGGTGGCAGTGGCTTTCATTTGTTTCAAAAGCTGGCGGCCAGTGTCGTTGAAGGCCAAAACCCTGAGGTAGGCCGGGGCTTTGTCCTCCCAGCGCCAGCGGGGTACATCCAGCAAAAGCTGCATGAAAAGGCGGCGGATGCGGCTAGTGCTGTAGCGCTTGTTGGTGCACAGCTGCAGGGCCTGGGCAAAGCTGGTGGCATCGGTGGCCTGCTTGAGCAGGTTCTCCAAGCCCTCGCTGCATTGGCAGGCTTCGGCGATGTCGTCGGTGCTGAGGAGCCGCAGCCGATAGCGCAAAAGCTGCCACAAAAGGGCGTCATCATAGCCGGGATTGCTTTGTAAAAGGGTTTGGCGCACGCTCTCGGGGACGGCTTGCTGCCAGCTAGTGGTGTTTAGGCTAGCATCTGTATTGGCGTTGATGCTTGCGTTGGCGGTGTATGGCTTGGTGGCGTAGCATGTATTACGCTCAAGCCTCAGCGCTTGCCGAATGGCTGTTGCACTGGCCATGGTGCCCGCTATTTCCCGGTCATTGTAGTTACTGTTGATGCGTTGAATGAAAAGCGGCTTGATGTCGGTATTAATTAGCGCCTTGGCATATTCTAAGGCCAGAATATCGTTGGGCTTGTCCAGCGGTGCAGTGGTGTTATCATGAGCACATTCTGCTTCAGTGAGCACGGCAGCGCAGGCCACGGCGTAGCTCTTGCCTTGGCTGAGCAGCTCTTTGATACGGGCTTGGGCTTGGGGGCTGGTGATGGCTTGGGCTAAGGCGACAAAGTCCCGCTCCGGCGATTCCACGCCGCAGGCCAAGGTGTTGATGCAGCCCGTGGCCTCCATGAGCTGCACGCCGCAGCTGGCAAAAAACTGGGCGCTGCGCAGGGAAAAGGCCGTGGGCAGCTCCAGCACCAGGGCTGCGCCGTTTTCCACCGCCAGCCGGGCTCTGAGCCATTTATTGAGGCAAGCAGGCTCACCTCGCTGCATGAAGCTGGCGCTCATCATGACAATAATGGGCTGGTCGGTCAGGCGTTGGGCTTCCCGCAGCTGGTATAAATGTCCGTTGTGAAAGGGATTGTATTCGGCAATAATGCCGGTGGCATAAATCATAATGTAGCTTCCTTATGGTTGATTATTTTTAGTACCTGGGGCACCTCGTCGGTGCTCTCAGCTCATAAATATTCTTTTTCTCATAAGCTAATTATATCACAATCTTGTGTATACATAAATTATTCACTGTATTTTTCATGCCAAATAGTGTATACTTATCTCATGAATAACTCTCGGCGCGGTTGCCGAAGGGCGAGAGCAGCAAGCAGCAGAGGCTGCAGAGATGTAGCTTACTAGGAGGCATATTGTGATTGTATTTGTAGTAAACTGCGGCAGCTCCTCCATCAAGTATCAGCTGATCAATATGGAGGGCGAAAAGGTTATGGCCAAGGGCCTCGTAGAGCGCATTGGCATGGAGGGGTCCACCTTAAAGCACACGCCTGTGGGAAAGTATACCATTGATTTGAAGGAGGATATACCGGACCACGTGGTAGGCATCAAAATGGTTTTGAAGGCCCTGACCCATAAGGAATACGGCGTTATTAAAGATATGGCAGAGATTGACGCTGTGGGTCATCGCGTAGTGCACGGCGGAGAACGCTTTGCGGACAGCGTTTTGATTACCGGTGAGGTTTTGCAGGGCATCAAGGCCTGCAGCGAGATTGCGCCCTTGCACAATCCGCCCAACCTGTTTGGCATCGAGGCCTGCATGAATATCATGAAGGGCGTGCCCCAGGTGGCGGTTTTTGATACGGCCTTTCATCAGACCATGCCCAAGGTGGCCTATTTGTATGGCCTACCCTATGAATTATACGTGAAATATGGCCTGCGCCGCTATGGCTTCCACGGCACCTCCCACAAGTATGTGGCCCAGCGTGCAGCAGAGCTCATGGGCGAGCATATGACGGATTTGCGCATCATTACCTGTCATTTGGGCAATGGTGCCAGCATCACGGCCATCAAATATGGCAAATCCATTGATACTAGCATGGGCTATACACCGCTGGAGGGCCTCATCATGGGCACTCGCAGTGGCGAGATTGACCCGGCCATCATTCCCTTCCTCATGGAGAAGGAAAATATGACTGCCCAGCAAATCGACGATTATTTGAATCGTCGCAGCGGTATTTTGGGCATCAGCGGTTTGTCCAGCGATTTCCGGGATTTGGAGAGCGCTGCTAACCGAGGTGACGACCGCAGTCAGCTGGCCATTGACGTTTTTGCTTATAAGGTGAAAAAATATATCGGTGGCTATGTGGCTGCCATGGGCGGTGTGGATGCCATTGTCTTCACTGCAGGCTTGGGTGAGAATTCTCCCTTCATGCGCGACAAGATTTGCAACGGCCTTGAGTATTTGGGCACTCGCATTGACCCTGATTTGAACAAGATTCGCGGCAAGGAGCGGGAGATCAGTGTGCGTCGCGCCAGAGTGAAGATTTTCGTCATTCCTACTAACGAAGAGCTGGTTATTGCCCGCGACACGTTCAATATTTGCCGTAGGATAATCAAACTGTAAAAAAGTAACAGGTTTAGCAGGTTTTTCTTGACAAAGAGCCTCAAGACCATTATAATTGTAACGATTGGTGAAATATGATTAAGATAAATGTCGCACAAATCAAGAAAAGACTGGTTGGAGAAAAGGCCCTTGCCTTTGAGCTGGAGCCGGCGGAGCTGGAGATTAGTCCCGAGGAAATGGGGATAATCGGCAGCGTCAAGCTGGAGGGCAGCATGAGCAATGCCGGTGATGTTTTGCTCTTGCAGGCCAAGCTGGAATGCGAGGTGCAGCGCACCTGTGGGCGTTGCCTGAAGGAGTTCACAGGCATCAACAGGGCGGAGGTCCTGGAGAAGTTCTATCCTGCCAGTGCTGATAATATTGAAAATGATGCTTTTGTTTACGATTCGGATGTTATCGACATAACAGAACCGCTTCGTGAAGGGCTGCTGCTTGCAGAGCCCATGCAGGCTCTGTGTAAACCAGACTGCCGGGGGTTGTGTCCTGTTTGTGGCGCTGATCTTAACGATGGCGACTGCGGCTGTGACAGACTTACCGTCGATCCAAGGCTAGCGGCATTGAAGCAATTCATCAAAAATTAAATTCACTTCATAGCACTGAGGAGGTGTGTTGAGAAATGGCAGTACCTAAGAGAAAAATGTCCAAGGCTCGTCGTGACAGACGTCGTGCTAACTGGAAATTGAGCGTTCCTGGCATGGTTGAATGCCCGCAATGTCATGAATTGAAAATGCCCCATCGCGTTTGCACTGAATGCGGTTACTATGATGGCAAACAAGTCATTGCTGTTGCTGAATAATTAAAGCTTACTAAAGCCTCTGGAGAGCAATCTCTGGGGGCTTTTTGCTTTCTCTCTCTTAATTAAACAAGTAAAAATTTCTGTGCCATTTTGTGAAATCTCATGAAAAACACTTGCCAAATACCCCGTCTCATTTTATAATAAAAATAGATATTATGAGCTGGTACTAAAAAGCGGGTGAAGTGATGAATTCTTCGAAAAAGTTAATACGTCACAAGAGCTTGAAAAAGCTGCTGAAGGATAATCCCTTCTGCACTGATGAGCAGCTGGCACAGATGCTGAACGTCAGCGTACAGACAATCCGTTTGGACCGAGTTACGCTGGGGATTCCGGAGCTACGGGCCAGAACACGTACCATGGCTGAGGATGCCCAAACCAAGGTGCGCGCCATCGACAAAAAGGATATTGTGGGCGAGCTCTTGGATTTGGAATTGAATAAGCTGGGCATATCTACTTTGAAAATATCTAGCGATATGGTGCTGGAAAAAACCGGCATTGCCCGTGGCTATTACATGTTTGCCATGGCCAACACTTTGGCTCTGGCGGTGGTGGATGCGGAAAAGGCACTCACTGCGGTGGGCAATGTGAAGTACAAGGTGCCGGTAAACGCAGGGGCAACCCTGGTAGCCAAGGCGCTGGTCACCCATAAGCGGATGGATAAGTATTACATTTTTGTTAGTATCAAAAGCAACAATGAGGAAGTATTTCGCGCTAAGTTCATTATTGTTTCCATGGACAAGCGTGGCAAGCATGAAAGGGAGCAGGAAGCATGAAAATCGCAGTGGACGTCATGGGTACCGATTATGGACCCAAGGAGCTGGTTTTGGGAGCTGTCAACGCGGTTAAGGCCTTTGGCTGTGAAACAGTATTGGTGGGGGATGAGAAGGTTATCAAGGAGCTGCTGGTGAAGTACCATGCAGACAAGGATGAGCGCATTACGATTCAGCATGCAAGTGAAGTGATTGAGATGAGCGAGCATCCTGCCATCGCTGTGAAGTCTAAAAAGGATGCTTCCATTGTGGTAGCAGCAAGACTGTTACGCAACAAGGAGTGCAGTGCGCTGGTTTCCTCCGGTAGCACCGGTGCTGCTGTGGCAGCGGCGCTCTTTGGCGTGGGTCGCATCAAGGGCGTGGAGCGTCCTGCTATTGCCACCCCCATTCCCAGCCTCACCGGTACCACTGTAGTACTGGACAGCGGGGCTAAGGTGGACGCCAAACCCGAGCACATGAAGCAAAGTGCTATCATGGGTACGGTGTATGCAGAAAAAATTCTTAAAATTTCTTCGCCGCGGGTAGGACTTTTGAACATCGGTGAAGAAGAAACTAAAGGTAACGAAGTTGTTCTGGCAACCTATCCTTTGCTGAAGAAGGAAAAAACCATCAAATTCATTGGTAATGTGGAGGGTCGCGATATTAACAAGGGCACTGTGGACGTAGTAGTCTGCGATGGCTTTGTGGGCAACGTGGTGCTGAAGTTTGGCGAGGGTCTGGCCAAGGCCATTATGACCATGGTGAAGGAGGCCATCTTAAAGGGTGGTATCCTGGCCAAAATCGGCGGCATGTTGATTAAGCCGGCTCTGAAGGGCCTCAAAAAGCGTTTGGACCCGGCAGAATACGGCGGTGCTTTGCTTTTAGGCATCCGCGCTCCCTTTATTATCTGCCATGGTAGCTCCAAGGCCAAGGCTATTACCAATGCGATTAGAGTGGCTATGGATTTTGCCGAGCAGGATGTAGTCAGCATTATTGCCCAGCGCATTGCTGAATCAAAAAGAAACGAGGAAATAGATCAATGACAAGAGCAGTTGGTATTTTAGGCGTGGGACATTATGTTCCGGAAAAAACTCTGACTAATTTTGATTTGGAAAAAATGGTTGATACCAGTGACGAATGGATCACTGAGCGCACCGGTATCAAGCAAAGACATATTGCAGCTCCTGAGGAAGCAACCAGCGATTTAGCTTATAACGCAGCTGTGAAGGCTTTGGAGGACGCTAAGGTTTCCCCTGAGGAAATTGATTTGGTCATCGTGGGCACTGCCTCCAGCGACCACATTTTCCCGTCCACCGCGTGCTTGGTACAGGCTCGCTTGGGTGCGAAGAATGCGGCCGCCTTCGATTTGGCAGCAGGCTGCAGTGGCTTCGTGTACAGCCTGGCAGTGGCCAGCCAAATGGTGAAGACTGGCCTGTACAACAAGATTTTGATTATTGGTGCGGAGACTCTTTCTCGCATTATGAACTGGACTGATAGAAATACCTGCGTGCTCTTCGGCGATGGCGCCGGTGCAGCAGTGGTGGGCGAGGTTGAAGAGGGCTACGGCGTGCTGGGCATCGACATGGGTGCTGACGGCAACGGTGGCATTCATCTGTACCAGCCTGCGGGCGGCAGCCGCAAGCCGGCTTCCCCTGAAACCGTGGCTGCTAACGAGCACACTATTCACATGAATGGCACCGAAGTGTTCAAGTTTGCCATTCAAATCATGGGCAAAACCGCCAAGAAGGCCTTGGCTAATGCCGGCATGAAGCCCGAAGAGCTGGACATGCTCTTCCCTCATCAGGCTAATCTGCGCATTATCACCAGTGCTGCGAAGCGTTTGAAGCTGCCCATGGAAAAGGTGTGGGTAAACGTTGATAAATATGCCAATACCTCCGCTGCTTCCATTCCCATTGCTCTGTGCGAAGCACAGGCTGCAGGCAAGCTGAAGAAGGGCGACAACATTATCCTGGACGGCTTTGGTGCAGGCCTTACTTGGGCTGCCATTGTCCTGAAGTGGAGCAAGTAAGATTTTTTTGCAGAAAATGCATTTGCCTATAGAAGGTTTTGTTATTAGCGAGTATAATTAGAGAAAGAGAGGTTTTTCCCATGAGCAAGATTGCTTTCGTATTCCCGGGACAAGGCTCCCAAACTGTTGGTATGTGCAAGGCATTCTATGATGAATACCCTGTTGTAAGAGAGATTTTCGCTGAGGCTGATGAGGCTCTCGGCTATTCTATTAGCAAGATGTGCTTTGAAGGTCCTGCTTCTGATTTGCAGCTGACCGCCAACACCCAGCCTGCCATCCTCACTGCCAGCACCGCTTGCGGCGCTGTGCTGAAGGAGCATGGCATCAGCTGCGCTGTGGCCGCCGGCCACAGCTTGGGCGAGTATTCCGCTCTGGTGAATGTGGGTGCTATGAAGTTCGCTGACGCTGTTGTGGCAGTGCACAAGCGTGGCCAGTTCATGCAAGAGGCTGTACCCGTGGGCGAAGGCTCCATGGCTGCAGTTTTGGGCTTGGACAGCGACAAGATCGTGGAAATCTGCAAGGCTGTTGAGGCTGAAATGGGCGCAGCTGTGCAGGCTGTAAACTTCAACTGCCCCGGCCAAGTAGTAATCGCCGGCGCTGTTGACCCCGTGAACAAGGCTATCGAAGCTCTGAAGGCTGCCGGTGCTAAGCGTGCCGTGCTGCTGCCCGTAAGCGCTCCTTTCCACAGCACCTTGATGCAGCCCGCTGCTGACCGTCTGGCAGAGGTTTTGGATCCTATGGAAATTAAGGACATCGTGATTCCTGTGGTTGCCAACGTGAACGCTTTGGAAGTAACCAGCGGCGAAGAAATCAAGAAGCTCCTCATTAAGCAAGCTGCTAGCCCGGTACTGTGGGAAACCTCCGTGCGCAACATGGTTGCGGGCGGCGTGGACACCTTCGTTGAGGTTGGCCCCGGCAAGGTACTCACCGGCTTCACCAAGAAGATTGCTAAGGGCATGACCGCTCTGAACGTAGAAGACCCGGCAAGCTTAGAGAAAACTCTGGCTGCATTGAAGGCGTAAAAAATTTCGTCACAATGCTTAGAGTGCGTTAGATGCGAGCAAAGTCGACAAGCCACGACCCATGTGGTCACAAGCGCAGTGCAGTGAGCACATGTTGGTCGCGCTGTACCCTTGGGTGCGACGGCGTATGAATAATACTCCTAGGAGACTTTGTGAAGCAGATGGCGTGCTATAAGCATTGCCTAAGGGAAGAAAGGAAAAGGTTTATGAAACTTGAAGGCAAGAAAGCGCTGGTAACCGGCGCATCCCGCGGCATCGGCCGCGCTATCGCTTTGGCCCTGGCCGCTGAAGGCGCCGACGTAGTGGTTAACTACGCTGGCAGCGAAGCTGCCGCTAAAGCAGTTGCTGCTGAAATCGAGGCTATGGGCCGCAAGGCTCTGGTGCTCCAGGCTGATATTTCCTCCAACGAGGCTGCTACCGCTATGGTGGACGCTGCTGTGAAGGAATTTGGTCGCATTGATATTCTCGTTAACAACGCCGGTATCACTCGTGACGGCCTCCTGATGCGCATGAAGGAGGAGGATTGGGACGCTGTGCTCACCACCAACCTGAAGGGCGTATTTAACTGCACCAAGGCTGCTGTAAAATACATGATGAAGCAAAAGGCTGGCCGCATCGTCAGCATCAGCTCCGTTGTAGGCGTGATGGGCAACGCTGGTCAAGCTAACTACGCTGCTGCTAAGGCAGGCGTGCTGGGCTTCACCAAGGCTGTGGCTAAAGAGGTTGCTGCTCGCGGCATCACCGTGAACGCCATCGCTCCTGGCTTCATTCAAACCGATATGACTGCCGTTCTCAGCGAGAAGGTAGTTGAGGGTATGCTGAATACTATTCCTTTACATAAATTGGGAGATCCTGAAGATATTGCCAAGGCTGTTGTCTTCCTTGTGAGCGACGACGCCAAATATATAACCGGACAGACTTTACATGTCGACGGTGGTATGGTAATGTAATAAGGCAAGCATTGCACATTTTGCCTAGTGGAAGGAGGTGAATCGTAATGAGCACTTTCGAAAAAGTAAGAGACATCACTGTTGAACAACTGAGCGTTGACGCTGACGAAGTAAAGATGGAATCCGCTTTCATCGATGACCTCGGCGCTGACTCCCTCGACATCGTTGAACTGATCATGGCTTTCGAAGAGGAATTCGGTGTTGAAATTCCTGATGAAAAAGCTGAAAAGATTCGCACTGTAGCTGACGCTGTTAAGCTGCTGGATGAAGAAAAATAATTTGCTTTACTGGCTTATGTTTAGGGGAGCCCTTATGGCTCCCCCGACACAAGCTACTTTGGTCCTGAAATGGGGGATATTTGTTGAAACTACCAGTGCTGAAAATCGGTAAACTGATTGCTCAAGTACCGATTGTACAAGGAGGCATGGCTATTAGGCTGTCCACTGCCCGTCTGGCAGCAGCTGTAGCAAATGAGGGCGGTATCGGCCTGATTGCTGCATCCGGCATGAGCTGTGATGAGCTGCGCAAGGAGATTCGTGTGGCACGTGAGTTGACCGGTGGTAAGGGTATCATTGGTATTAACTGCATGTTTGCTGCAAGGGCATTTTTGGAGCTGATTACCACTGCCGCAGAAGAAAAAATTGATTTAATCGTGGCCGGCGCCGGTTTTTCAAGAGATATTTTTGCCGTCGGACGTAAATATGGTGTTGAAGTAGTACCTATTGTATCTTCTGTAAAGCTGGCTAAAATATCTGAAAAGCTGGGTGCATCTGCTATCGTTGTTGAAGGCACCGAAGCAGGTGGTCATCTTGGTACCCAACAATCCATTAAAGAAATTCTTCCGGAAATTGTAAAATCCGTTAATATACCTGTTATTGCTGCTGGCGGTGCTGTGTGCGGCCAGGATGTAGCAGACCTTTTGAATTTGGGTGCCAGTGGTGTGCAAATGGGCAGTCGTTTTGCTGCCAGCGAGGAATCTAATGGCGCACCGGCCCTGAAGGAATTTTATTTGAAAATGACAAAAGAAGATGTTGTGCAAATCGATAGCCCCGTAGGCTATAAGGGTCGCGCCATTCGCAATCCCTTTGCCCAATTATCTTTGGAAAATAGAGCTCCCAAACCTACCCAATGCGATTTGTGCCTGAAGCATTGTACCCACAGCTTCTGCATTATTCGCGCTTTGACCCGCGCCCAACAGGGTGACGTGGAAACCGGCCTGGTATTTACCGGTGCCAATATGTGGAAAATCAAGGAGATTTTGCCGGTAAAAGAAATTTTCCGCAGAATCAAAGAAGATATCGCAAAAATTTAACTACGAGGTGAATAATTTTGAGTAAAAGAAGAGTTGTTGTAACCGGCGTTGGCCCTGTAACTCCTATTGGTATCGGCAAAGAAACCTTTTGGAGCAACCTGGTTGCCGGCAAATCCGGCGTAGGCCCCATTACCCAATTTGATACTGAGGGCTTCACCGTGAAGATTGCTGCTGAAGTAAAGGATTTTGACTATACTGCTTATATCGACAAAAAAGAAGGCAAACGCATGGACCGCGTAACCCAATTGGCAGTTGCTGCTGCTAAATTGGCTATCGAGGACGCTAAGCTGGATATGAGCAAGGAAAATGCTATGCGCTGTGGCGTGTGCGTTGGCAGCGGCATTGGCGGCATTCATACCTTCCTGGACCAATCCTTGAAGTATGGCGCTAAGGGCCCCTCCAAAATCAGCCCCTTCTTCATTCCTATGGAAATCCCCAACATGAGCGCCGGTCAAATTGCTATTGCCTGCGGTCTGAAGGGCCCCAACACTGCTATTGTTACCGCTTGCGCAACCGGCACCAACTGCATTGGCGACGCTCTGCGCACCATTCAATATGGTGATGCTGATGTAATGCTGGCCGGCGGCACCGAAGCAGCTGTTTCCCCCGTGGCTATTGCTGGCTTTGCTAACATGAAGGCACTGTCCACTAATAACGACAACCCTGAGCAGGCTTCCTGCCCCTTCGATAAAAAGCGTGATGGCTTCGTTTTAGGCGAAGGCGCTGGCGTGCTGGTTCTGGAAGAGCTGGAGCATGCTAAGGCTCGTGGCGCACACATTTATGCTGAGCTGGCTGGCTTTGCTATGAACTGCGACGCTTACCACATCACCGCTCCGGACCCCACCGGCGAAACCCCGGCTGCCTGCGTACAGGCTGCTATTGATGACGCTGGCGTAAAACCGGAGGAGGTTGATTACATCAACGCTCACGGCACCTCCACCCATCGCAACGATTTGGGCGAAACCATTGCCTTCAAGAAGGTCTTCGGCGAGCACGCTTACAAGCTGAGCATCAGCTCCAACAAATCCATGATCGGCCACCTGTTGGGCGCTGCCGGCGGTGTTGAAGCTATTGCTACTGCTTTGACCATTGAAAACAATATTGTTCCTCCCACCATCAACTACAAGGACCAAGATTTGGACGACCCGGAAGGCGTACTGGATCTGGACTACACTCCCAACGTTGCCCGTGAACGTGTTGTCAACGTTGCTTTGAGCGACAACCTGGGCTTTGGTGGCCACAACGCTGCTATCGTTCTGAAAAAATACGTTGGCTAAAAGCGGGATGATTGTCATGCAGGAGAAGCGTAAGCAGCAGCTGGCAGGCTTCTGCGCCAGTCAAAATATCCAGATGCGTGATTTGGAGCTGCTGGAGATGGCGTTGACCCACACCTCCTATGCCCACGAGGCTAAGCAGAATCCCAAACCCCAGCATAATGAGCGCATTGAGTTTTTAGGTGACTCGGTGCTCAGCGTGATTGTCAGCACCTATATGTTTAAGCATTTTCCGGAGCTGGCCGAAGGCCAGCTGACCAAGCTGCGTGCCCATTTGGTGTGCGAGGGCTCCCTCTATACCTTTGCCAAGAAGATTGGCTTAGGGGAGCTGCTGCTTTTGGGCAAGGGCGAGGAGCTGAGCGGAGGACGGGAGCGTCCCTCCATTTTGGCCGACGCCTTTGAATCGGTGTTGGGAGCTATCTATTTGGATCAAGGCTTTGCCGTGGCCCAAAGATATCTGCTCAATATGATGCAGCCGGAAATAGATTATGTGTGCCGTCATGGCATTTACACGGACTACAAGACTCGCCTGCAAGAGTTTTTGCAGCGGGATGGGGATGTGGACATCTCCTACCAGCTTTTGGGTAGCACCGGTCCTGAGCACAATAAAATCTTTACCTCCGAGGTTATGGTGGAGGGCAAGGTCATTGGTGAGGGTCAGGGTCGTACCAAGAAAGACTCGGAGCAGCATGCAGCGCAGCAAGCGTTAGCGCAGCTGCATGTGCAGCGGTAAGCTGTGCCTAGTGACGGACAAGCAGTTCATCTGTGACGGATATCACAGAAAATTGTTACAAAATTAACGTCTCAAGCCTTTTTCGAAGGGCTTGGGACGTTTTTTATTTACAAAGCTTGCATTTAATGGTAGAATTAACCCACCTATATAGTAGGATTATAGTGAAATCAAATGAGGTGGATGTAATGACTTATAAGCTGTGGAACATTTTAGACGAATTAAAGGCTCCTGAATACGAATGGGTGGAGCTGTCCCATTCTTTGAATAACGAGAGCCCCTTCTGGGCCGGTATTCCTGAGGGCAGCGTGGAGCTGGGCAAAACCGTTTTTGATTGGGGCAACCCCATGCTGGAATGCCTGATCCAAACCTTTAAATTTCCCGGGCAATTTGGTACCCATATCGATTTCCCCGGCCATTTTGATAAAGCAGGCGTGCTCTCCGAGGCCTTTGGTCCCAACAGCATGATTATGCCCCTGTGCGTTATTGATGTGACTGCCAAGGTTGCTGAGGATGTACATTATGCTGTGACTGTGGATGATATTAAGGAATACGAGGCTAAATATGGTCAGATTCCTGAAGGTGCTTTTGTAGCTCTCTACACCGGCTGGGGCAAGAACTGGCCCGATATGAACAAGCTCAGCGGCATTGCTGAGGATGGCAGCGAAAACTTCCCGGGCTGGTCCTTGGAAGCGCTGAAGTTCCTCTTCGAAGAGCGCAAGATTGCGGCTAACGGCCATGAAACTCTGGATACCGATGCCAGCGCACTGGCTGCTGCTGCCGGCGATTTGGCTTGTGAGCGCTATGTGTTGAGTGCAGGCAAGCTGCAAATCGAGGTGTTGGATAATTTGGACAAGGTTGCTCCTGCGGGCGCCCTGTTGATTGCCTCCTGGCCGCGCATTGAGGGCGCAACCGGTCTGCCGGCTAGAGTTGTGGCTATTACTCCGAAAAAATAGAAATTTGACTGAGGCGTGAGAGAAAACCCCTCAGTCGCCTGCGGCGACAGCTCCCCTTTAAAGGGGAGCCATTAGTTAGGTTGCGTACATAGATGTCACGTCTATGTACGCTTTTTCTTTAATCTTGGGCTGTTTCATGTTATAATATAATTTAATACTTAACTGCATTTTAAAGAGGTGAAGCAGATGCAATCACACTTTCTGATTATTTCCGGCATGTCCGGCGCAGGCAAAACCCAAGTGGTGCGCACCTTGGAGGATTTAAACTTCTTCTGCATCGATAATCTGCCTGCAACCCTTATTCCTAAATTTTCTGAGCTCTGTCGCCAAACCAGCGAGGACAAGGTAGCCTTGGTGGTGGATATTCGCGGCGGGCAATTTTTTGACAAGCTGCTGCAGGTATTGGACGAGATGGAGGCCAGCGGCCAAAAATACGAGCTGCTCTTTCTTGATGCCTCCGACGAGGCTTTGGTGCGTCGCTACAAAGAAACACGCCGTCGCCACCCCCTGGGTGAGCGCAATACACTGCTCAAAAATATTACCAACGAGCGCCAGCTTTTGGACCCCCTGCGGGAGGAAGCAACCTATATCATCGACACCTCCGATTTGACCACAGCTCAGCTGAAGGCCAAGGTTACGGAGCTGTTTGGCGAGGGTACCTCCAAGGACCGCATGGGCATTGTGGTGCGTTCCTTTGGCTTCAAGCACGGCCTGCCCATGGACAGCGACTTGGTGCTGGACGTGCGCTTTTTGCCCAATCCCTTTTACGTGGAGGAGCTGCGCAGCCAAACGGGCAATGACCGTCCCGTGGCCGATTTTATTTGCCGCTATCCCCAAACCTTCCAGTATCTGAAGCTGGAGGAGCAGCTGCTGGACTTTTTGGTGCCCCAATATATCAGCGAGGGCAAGGCTCAGCTGGTCATCAGCGTGGGCTGCACGGGGGGCCAACATCGCAGTGTGTTTATAGCCAACAAGCTGTACGATTTTTTGCGTGAGCGTGGCTATAGTGTGGAAATTACTCATCGTGATATCCCCGGCAAAAAGTAAGGGAGGACGCTATGGGATGGATTAGTTGGCTGTGTCCCGGCATTAATTTGAAGCGCTGGCTGCTGCTCTTTGCAGTGGGCGTTCTGCTGTGTGCCCTAGGATTAGCATTATTTTTTAATTATCAGCTAATGGGCAAGGCGGAGGAGCTCCTGTTTCAGATGACCTATCTGACCACAGGACGCTATTCCAATACCTTGATCATGACCATAGGCGTGCTGCTTTTAATTGTGGGCTTTGGCATCATGATTTATGGTACACGCCGCCTGATTAGCTCCGTGGTTTCTGCAGTGATTCCCGATAAAAACGGCTCACTTATGGAAACAATCTTCATGCAGCGCAAGCTGACCAAGGGCCCAGCCATTACTGTTGTAGGCGGGGGCACGGGTCTGTCGACGCTGCTGCGTGGCATGAAATATATCACTAATAATTGCACGGCTGTGGTAACCTCCGCCGACGATGGTGGCTCCTCCGGACGCTTGCGCAAGGAGCTGGGCATCATTCCGCCGGGGGATTTGCGCAACTGCCTTACGGCTTTGGCCGACCGGGAGCCCCTGATGGAGCGTGTTATGCAGTACCGCTTCAAGGGCGATTCGCCGCTGGCAGGGCACTGCTTTGGCAACCTTTTCATTGCGGCCATGGCTGAGGCCGAGGGCGGCATGGAGGAGGGCTTAAGTGCCACCAGCCAGATTTTGAAGGTGCGTGGTCGCGTCATTCCTTCGACGCTGGCCAATATCCAGCTGCGGGCACGCATGTTCGATGGCACGGAAATCACAGGTGAATCAGAGATTCCCAAGGCCCATAAACGCATTGCCCAAATGATGATGCTGCCGGAGGACGCTCCTGCGACCCAGGGCGCGGTGGAGGCTATCAAAAGCTCCGACGTGTTGATTTTTGGCCCTGGCAGCCTCTATACCAGCGTTATTCCCAACCTGTTGGTGGAGGGGATTCGCGAGGCCATTTTAGAGTCCAAGGCCGTGAAGATTTATATCTGCAACGTGATGACCCAGCCCGGTGAAACCGATGGCTACGGTGCTTATGAGCATGTGCAGGCTTTAATCAAGCACATGGGCGCCCAATTCCTTGATTATGTCATCGTTAACGACCAGGATATAACGGTGGAGCAGCTGCGTCAATACGATGCCAAGGGCTCCATGCCCATCACTCCGGATATTGACAAGATTCGCAGCTTGGGTATTACGGTGGTGCCGGCGCGCCTCATCAGCAAGCATGATTTAGTGCGCCACGACCCGCGCAAGCTGGCCCGCGTTTTGATTGCTCTCATATATCGGCTGCGCCTTTTTGGTCGCGGCATGCAGTTCTTCGACTATTTCTTCATGCGTCAGGGTATGCGCAAGATGAAGCAGCAGGAGGAACAGCAATAATATTTTCCATTAGAAAGGAGGAGGCCCATGTCTTTTTCCAATGATGTCAAAAATGAATTGTCCCGCATTGAAACCAACGATGCCGCCGGGGACAAGGCGGAGCTTTTAGGACTTTTGCGCATGAGCGGTGCTATTGTCATTCGCGGCCTGAACGTGGGCATCCACTTTTCCACAGAAAACGCAGCTCTGGCAAGAAGAGTGCTGCATATGCTGAAGAATAATTATCAGGTGCAGACAGAGGTGGTTATTACCCGCTCAAGACGCCTGAAAAAGAATAATCGCTACCAGGTGCATGTCATTCCTGCGCCTCAGGTGGCCAAAACCTTGGATGAGCTGCAGCTGCTCAGCATGGAGGGGGATTTGAAGAATCCTCTGCTCAGCACCCACAACTGTAAGCGTGCTTATTTGCGAGGTGCTTTTTTGGGTGGTGGCAGCATCAGTCGTCCCACCAGTGACTATCATCTGGAGATGGTCACCAGCAACGAAACCTTCGCTCATAATATTATCAAGGTTATGCACAGCTTTTCCCTCAAGGCGAAGCTGACGGATAGAAAGAATGAGTTCATCGTATATTTGAAGGACGGGGAGAGCATCATCAATTTCCTCAGCGTTATTGGTGCTCACAACGCCATGATGGAGCTGGAAAATGTGCGCATCGTCAAGGAAATGCGCAATAATGTGAACCGAGCCGTGAACTGCGAAACCGCCAATCTGAACAAGGTGGTGAAGGCAGCGGTGCGCCAGGTGCGCTGCATCAAGTACATTGATGAGCACGGTGGCCTGGCCCAGCTGGAGCCCAATTTGCAGGAAATTGCCCGCATTCGGCTGGACCATCCCGATGTGTCCTTGAACGATTTGATGGAATTTACCAATGGTTTGGGCAAGTCCGGAATCAATCATCGCTTGAAAAAGCTACAGGAGATGGCCGTGGGCTTGGGTTTGAAATTGGAGCAGGATGAATGATCAAGAAGTTTTTGTATGGGCTACTGGCTTTGGTGGCGGTGGTGTGCGCAGCAGGTGCTGTGGTGTGGCAGGTCAAGGGTGACGCTTGGCGTGCTGAATACGCTGCTTATCGCAAGACAGGTGCGCCCATTTTGATGTACCACGCGGTGGGCAATGAATATGGACCTGAGTGGCCTCGCAGCCTGATCATGGCGCCGGAGCTTTTTGAAGCGCATTTGTGCTATCTCAAGGAGCAGGGCTACACCATCGTCAGCGTGGAGCAGCTGGCCCACAGGCTGGAACAGGGCCAAAGCGTGGATAAATATGTGGCCTTGAGCTTTGATGATGGCTATAAGGATAACCATCACACTGCCCTGCCCATTATGCAGAAATATGATGCCAAGGGCTCCTTCTTTGTGATTAACAAGGAAATGGGGGACAAGGAGCACATGAACGAGGCGGAAATCAAGGAAATGATTGCCGCCGGCATGGAGCTGGGCTCCCACACCTATAGTCACGCCCCCTTGGCCAAAATAGATACGAAATATTTAGTGTGGGAGCTGGATACCTCCCGTTATTGGCTGAAGAAAAAATTCGATGGCTACATTGTGCGCACGCTGGCCTATCCCAACGGCAGCTACAACAAAACCGTCATGGAAGCAGCGCGCAAGTATGGTTTTTACAGAGCCTTGACCGGACACATTGGGATCAACACGGCGGCGACCTATAAGGCGGCGCCCATGGAGATGTACCGCGTGACGGTGGCCGACGATGGCAATGGCTTGGAGGGCTTTAAAAAGCGTCTGGAGCAGGCCTATTTCTTCGGCTTTTTGCAGACCAAGGGCATTGATATCAACCCCATAAGAGACTTGTTCGCTAGTTACTAAGTCAGTGCTGCAGAGGCAGGCGAGTGTTTCTTTTCGTAAAGCAAGGTGTACTACATGCGTAGAGTAAAATTAATTATCCAAATGCTGGTGGCTTTTCTTATTGCTACCTTTGCCTACACGTTGTTTTATGAGCCCCATCAGGATACTGTGCGGGCCGCGGTGCAGCAACAGCTCAGCAAGACAGCAGTGCCCTCCGGTGCTGCTCCTGCCCTGGCCACGAGTAGCAGGGAAGTGAAAATTCCCGAGGGCAGGCTGCGCATCACCATGCTGGACGTGGGCCAGGGTGATGCCATTCTGCTGGAGGATGGGCAGCGCAAGGTCATGATTGACGTGGGCGACAACAAAAAGGACAAGCTGGGCTACGGGGGCAGGACTGCTCTCAAGATGGCCTTGGGCAGAGCCGGAGTGCGTGAGAACGTGGACAAGATTAACACTGTGATTATTTCCCACCACCATGGCGACCATTTGGGCAATGTGAAATGGCTGGCCGGCAAATATAAGGTCAGCAATATTTATGATAATGCCATGCCCAATCCCAGCAATGCAATTTCCAATTGGTTGAACACAGAGCTCAGGGCAGGGCATTACCATAATCGGGTGCTCAAGGCCGGGGACAGAGTGGAGCTGGGCAAGGGTTATTACTTGGAGGTGTTGGCCCCGGGTGATTTTTTAAGCAAGCAGGATTTGCAGCGCTTCAATAACACCAGCATCGTCATGAAGCTCCATTATGGTCAATTCACCATGCTCTTCACAGGCGACGCAGAGGCACCGGTGGAGGATTATTTGCAGCAAAAGTATGGCAGCGCCCTTAAGGCCGATGTGCTGAAGGTGGGACACCATGGTAGCAAAACCTCTTCTATTTACAAGTTTATCAGTAAGGTACGACCCAAATACGCTTTGATTAGCTGTGGTGATAAGCAGATTTATAATCATCCCCATAAAAATGTTGTGGGGAGCTTGGAGCATCTTGGAGCCAAGGTGCTGACCACCTATGAGCACGGAAACATAACCGTTACTACCGATGGCAAGAGCTTTAAGGTGGAGACGGAGAGATAAAGGATA
>SFRS01000114.1 GCA_004562175.1 bacterium
CGAGGTTGTAGAAAAGCCTGCCTCCGTGGTGAAGGAATTAGTGGAAAACGCTCTGGATGCCGGTGCTAGTCAAATTGATGTCACTACCTTCGGCGGTGGTACGGAATATATTCGCGTGGTGGATAATGGCTGTGGGATGAGCGAGACTAATGCTCGCTTGGCAGTGCTCCGTCATGCCACCAGCAAGATTGTCAAGGCGGAGGATTTAATGAGCCTCAAGACGCTGGGCTTTCGTGGTGAGGCCTTGCCCAGTATTGCTTCTGTTTCCAATTTCACCTTGCTGACTCGTCCTGCTGACGAAGATTTGGCAACCTCCGTGCATATCGATGGTGGCGAAAATATGGAGGTCACCAGCACAGGTGGCAGTGCCGGTACCACGGTTATCGTGGAAAATCTTTTCTTCAACGTGCCTGCTCGCCGCAAGTTTTTGAAAACAGTGGTGACGGAGGGACGTTATATCAGCGAGCTTTTGACAAAGCTAGCGTTGTCCCGTCCGGACGTACGCTTTCGCTTAGTGAATAACGATAAAGAAGTGTTACATACTCCCGGTGATGGTGACTTGCAAGGGACCATTAGAGCGCTTTATGGTCGTAGTGTGGCTCAAGAGCTCCTGACTGTGGATTTTGCAGACCCCAAAATCAAGATTACTGGCTTTATTGGCAAGCCCACTTTGTTAAAGGGTAATCGCCAATGGCAAACTCTCTTTGTCAATGGTCGCAGCATAGGCAATAAAATGCTGGCCAAAGCCATTGACCATGCCTATCAATCCCAAATTCCCAAGAGTGGGTTTCCCTTTGCAGTGCTCAATATTGAAATTGATACAGCAGCAGTGGATGTGAATGTGCATCCCCAAAAGAGTGAAATTAAGTTTAGTGATGAGAGCCTTGTGTATAAGGCAATGTTTAAAGCTTTGACGGATGCATTGACCCGTCCCATGAGTGCCCAAAAGACGGAAATGACACTGCTCCCTGATTCGGAGCTCAATGTGTATGTGAAGCCGAAGCAGCAAGTTGTGCAACCTGTCTCCGTAAAGCCTTTGCCTGAGTGTGGTGGTGTTGCTGCACCCAAACCATTACCACCTTTACACGGCAGCGTAAGCAATAAGAATACTCGTCCATCAGAAACAAATTCTATCTTCAAAGCACCGGTGGAGCCGATTTTTAAGGAGCCTGAACCGGAGCCATTGGTAGCTCCTATTAGTGTCGTGAAGCAAAAGGAGCAGCTACAGGCAGAGCCTAAGCCCGTACAACAGACCATGTGGCAGCCCTTCGAGGATTTTGCTAAAGCTGAAGAGGGTAAGGCGGAGGGAGTTTATGACAAGGGCCACCAAGAAACAGTCATTGCTGTCCACGAGGCGAGGGAAGAGTTTGGTCAAGCTCAAACAACTCCTGCAACCCAACCGACAGCAAAGCGCGAGACCATTAAATTCACCAATACGGATAGTGGCATTGCCACCATTTGGCCCATTGGTCAGGTGGACAAAACCTTCATCATTGCCCAATCTGAGGATACACTCTATTTGATTGACCAGCATGCAGCTCATGAGCGCATTTTATACGACAAGCTGGTGGCATCCCATGAGCAGATTCCGGCCCAGCAGCTTCTGATTCCTCTTTACATTGATTTGCCTGCGGACGAGATTGAGCGCATTGAAGCGTATAGAGAAGAGTTTTTGAAGCTGGGCGTGGATGTGGAGGCCGGTGGCGAAAGCGTGCTGCGCATTTCCAGCTTGCCTACGGACATCAAGGCCGAGGATGCCGAAGACTTTATCCAAGAGATTTGCAAAATGCTATTTGCGTCAGGAGGTGCTGCATATGACAGCCTGCAAGGCGGCTATCAAGGCGGGGCAGCTTCTGAATATGCAGCAAATGCGCCAGCTGATTATCGATTTGTGCAACACGGAGCATCCCTTTACCTGTCCTCATGGGCGTCCCTGCATGATTGCTATTGACAGCGACCAGCTGTACAAAATGTTCAAAAGGACGGGCTTTTAAATGCTGCAGGGAAAATATGCTGTGGTTTTGAGCCGCAATGCCAGGGGCAGCGGGGCTATCGAGGCCGCCAAGACCATGGCCGCCCAATTGGGCGTAGCTTATTTGGATAGACCTCATAATCAGGTTTTGGAAGAATTCATGGCGGACCAGGGCTTGGCGGCCGTCATCGTCCTCGAAAAGGATGGACCGCGCATTCATAGTGAGCACGGAACCTTTGCCTATCATCCGGGGATGGCAGAAATAAGGGTGCAGCAGCTGTTGCGTGGTGCACCCGACCATTTGGTCAAGGCATTGGACCTGAGACCCGGCGCCAGAGTTCTCGATTGCACCCTTGGGCTGGCCAGCGACGCGGCGGTAGCCGCTTGCGTGGCAGGGCCCACAGGCAAGGTGGTGGGCCTAGAGGCTTCGCTTCTCCTGCACTTTGCAGTGCAGCATGGCTTGGCCCATTATGAGTGCAAGACACCGCTTTTGACAGCAGCGCTGCGGCGCGTGGAGGCCGTCCACGCAGTGGCGGCGGAATATTTGACGAGCTGTGCGCAAAATGGCACCAGCTTTGATGTGGTGTATTTTGACCCCATGTTTCGTCATCCGGTGCAGGGCTCCAAGGCCATGGAAGCTTTGCGGCCTTTATCCTTGGAGGAGCCCTTGGCTAAGCAAACTGTGGAGCTGGCGCTGCACGTGGCTCCCAGAGTGGTCATCAAGGAGCGTAGCGAGTATTTGTTGGCCGAATATGGCTGCCAGGAATATGTGGGTGGCAAATATAGTCGCATTAAATTTGGCATTATCAGGAGGTGAGGGTGGCTGTGGAGAATAAGCAAAAGGAAAGAGTGCTGGTTATTCTGGGGCCGACGGCTACAGGCAAAAGTCACTGCGCCATTGAGATTGCCAAAAGATTCAACGGTGAGATTATTTCCGGTGATTCCATGCTGGTTTATCAGGACATGAATATTGGCACGGCCAAGCCGACGGCAGCGGAGCTGGCGGCGGTGCCACACCATTTAGTAAATATTTTGCCACCGGAAGCCAGCTTTAGTGTTGTTGATTTCAAGGAGCAGGCCCAAAGACTGATTACAGAAATTAACGCACGTGGCCACTTGCCGATTATTGCCGGAGGTACGGGCCTATATATTAAGGCTCTTCTTGAGGATTACGCCTTCAACAGCGTGGGCGAGGACAGTGAGCTGCGGCAGCAGCTGAACAAGGAGGCCGAGGCAAGCGGCGCTGAGGCACTGCATGCTCGTTTGGCTGCCTTGGATGCGGAGGCTGCGGAGCGCATTCATCCCAACAATGTGCGCCGTGTTGTGCGTGCTCTGGAGGCTGCCTTGAGCGGGGAGCAGGTGAATCAGTTTGGAGCTAGCGAAAGCCCCTATGATGCACTGGTAGTAGGCCTTGAAATGGAGCGTAGCGCCTTGTACGAACGCATTAATCGACGGGTGGATTTGATGCTGGAGGCGGGCTTGGAGCAGGAGGTACGCTCGCTTTTAGAGCGCGGCGTGAGTCCTGAATGCCAAAGCATGCAGAGCATTGGCTATCGCCAGCTAGTTTGGTATCTAAATGGTAGTATGGATTACGAGCAAGCTGTGGATAAGCTAAAGCAGGCCACTCGTAACTTTGCCAAGCGCCAAATAACTTGGTATAAAAAAATGCCTTATATTAAGTGGCTGCAGTTGGATGCAGAACCGAATTATACGAACGTTGTGGGAAGAATTTGTGAAATGCTTGTAGAAAAAGGCATTTCGTTGTAAAATTATATTATAGAGATAGATTGGAGGGGATTCTTATGATGAACTGTGCAAAACCTGCCATGAATTTACAAGATAGCTTTTTGAACCATGTACGCAAGGAAAACCTTGGTGTAATCATTTATCTGATGAATGGTTTCCAAATTCGCGGCTTGGTGCGCGGCTTTGACAATTTTACCGTGATTATTGAAAACGAAGGTAAACAGCAGCTGGTTTATAAGCATGCGATTTCTACTATTTCTCCGGCAACTAACATTACCATCATGCAGCCTGAGAAAAAAGACTAATTAAAAGAGACTATAGAAAAACGGCGCTGCGGCGTTGTTTTTCTTTTTGGAGTGGAAGATGTTCGATTATCTATCCCTGTTTGAGCAATATTTGTTGGTGGAGCTTGGCCTAGCAGACAACACTAGAGCAGCTTATTTGCGAGATTTGCGCCTTTTGCAAAAGGCTTTGGGCTTAAAGGAAAGCGAGGGGCTGTTGGCGGTATCTCGGAGGCAGCTTTTGGCATATTTGTCCCAGCTAAAGCAAGCCGGACGCAGCGCTAGCACTATTGCCCGCAAGCTGGCTTCCATTAAAGCCTTTTACCGCTTTTTAACAGCGGAGCGCTATATTCGCCGCGATCCGGCGGAGGTGCTGGAGGCAGCTCAAAGAGGCCTGCACCTGCCCAAGTTTTTAAGCGTGCAGGAGGTGGACAACCTTTTAGAGCAGCCTAATTTGGGAACTTGGGATGGTTATCGTGACAAAACTATGCTGGAAACGCTGTATGCAACGGGCATGCGCGTTTCCGAGCTAGTAAGTGTTCCTTTGCAGAGTGTGGATTTAAAAATGCAGTACCTTATTGTTATGGGTAAGGGCTCCAAGGAGCGCATGCTGCCCTTGGGGCGTACTGCTTTGAAATATTTGGAGCGTTATATAAATGTGGTGCGTCCCCAGCTGCTGCACGGCAAGCCTGAGGCAGCAAAGGAGCTTTTTGTTACTAGCTGGGGTGGTCCCATGACCCGCCAGCGAGTCAACGAGCTTATTGAGGAATATGCAAAGCAGGCAGGCATTACCAAAAGGGTTACGCCTCATATGCTGCGCCATTCCTTCGCCACCCATTTGTTGAATAATGGGACGGATTTACGTGTGGTGCAGGAGCTTTTAGGTCATGCAGACATTTCCACAACACAAATTTATACCCATTTAGATATGGAAAGATTGCGTGAGGTTTATGATAAAACTCATCCTCGTGCTTGAGTGCGAGAGAAGGGAGTCAAGTTATGGCAACAAGAAGAAGGAAAACTTCCTCCGGTGGGAAATATATTATTCTATGCTTGATTGGTATTATTGCCATTTTGGCAGTGGCCTGCGGTATGTTTTACGCCAACGACCGCAGCAAAAAGGACGTAGGCGATAGCAAGGATAGCGCGCCTGCCAAGGAAGTAAATTTATTGGACGAATCCATTGAAGCCCAACGTTTAGTGGATAACATCCTTTTGCAGAAGGATAATTGGCAGCTTATTGAAAATGACCATGGTAAAAAGAATGTGGAGGTGGAGGATTCCGGTGCTAAGGTGCAAATCAACCAACGAAATTTGGCTGTGGGCGTGCCTAACTCTACCAGCGTCACCGGTGCCGGGGAATGGTTGAAAACCAAGGTGGAAGCAGCAGGCTTGGATTACATTTCCGGACGCATGACGAAATATAAAAAATGGGATGCTTTTAAGGCCGAGGTGGGCATCAAGGTCAAGGCTGGCTCCGGCAGCAAAAGCTTTGTTACGGATACGATT
>SFRS01000115.1 GCA_004562175.1 bacterium
CAATGGGCTCGTTGGGCCCGCAACGAGTGCAGTTAACAATATCCTTAACCAAGTATACATGCCTTTTGGTGTGACCAGCGCCAAGGCGACGACTACCATTGGTCAAAATGCTGTCATCAAAGCAAATATGCTGAAGGATGGGCAAAATCCCCTGCACTATTATGACAGCAAAGCTAAAAAAGATATTTATTTTGGTGGCAATGTAGATATCAAGGCGCAAAGCTCGGCTAAGAACACTATGAAGGTGGGTGTGCAGCGCCAGTACGCAAAAAAATCCCAGGATAAGCCCGGCTATGCGGCTGTGGCCTTTGGTTATGAGGACAGTGTAAGCAATGCCCGTGTTGATGTTTTGGGTACTATCGAGGCTGAAAGAGATGTCTCTATTGACGCAGTAGCGAAGAACAGCAGTAAGCTCAAGCTGGCTGTGAAAAAACCGGCCTTCAAGGACTCCACCCAACCGCCCGGCAGTGGCACCTCCAGTGGCGTAGGCATGCTGATGGCATCTATTGGTGTTGTTATGCAGGACACGGATGCTACTGTAAATTTAGGCAGCGCTACTTCAGGCAGCAAAGCGGCGGACGGTACTGCACGTATTAAAGCCGGAGGAGAAATTTCTGTTAACGCCAAAACTGCCACTACCATATCTGCCGAGGCCAGCGCCGAGACAACTGATGAAACTGTGTTAAGCACTGCCATTAATGTGATCAGCAGCACCGGTGATGCCACAGTCAACGATTATGTAGCCATAGAGGGTGATGCAGTTAACATTGGTGCTGAGCACGAAACCGAGGAGCTCAGCGTTTATACGGACAACTGCTTCACCGGTGAATATACAGGCCTAGACTGGATTTTGGACCAGGATGAGACCAAGGAAATGGCCCAGCATTTGGGTGAAATGGTCGGTTACTTGGACGCTGCCAATAATCAGCCCGGCGCCAATAATGTGAAGCTGGCTCCTGATGGTTGGAACAATTATTTTGACGTGGGAGCAAGTATTGCCGTTGTTAATGAGACCAATAATGCCAAGACCAACCTCAAGCCAACCTCCAGCGTCAAGGCTGATGGTAATATTGACATTAGTAGCAATGTTACTATTGACGACACCTCCATCATCATCAATAACATTCTGGTTAATAATTCTCCCAAAACCAATGTAGGTGTTTCCGCTGCCGTTGGTGTGGAAAATATGCATAATACTGCGGAAACAAATATTGAATCTGACGGTGCTAATAAAGTTCGTATTGAGTCTGTAAGTGGCAAGGTTGCCATTAAGGCAGAAACTGAACAGGCTTACAATCGCGTTGATACCTTGATTGAAGATTTTAATGCTGCGGTCAAGAAATTCAAGGAACAGTTTTCCGGTAAAATAGATGATGTGATTCAGGATAAGCTGGACCGTCTGCAAAATATTGTTTATGATATCAAGACTCTTTCCGAAGAGAATAAGGGAAAAAACTGGCAATACGACGACAAATTTGGTAAGAAGGTCAATGCATGCATTGATATAGTCAACCAATTAACTGGTGCAACTGATATCTATAATGCTATTTGGGCCTTTGCGGATGCAGCCAATTATACCAATATGTATGTGGCAGCAGCCAACAAGAAAGAGGACGAGAAGGTTCCCAATGATATGACTGCCATGGCCACGGGCTCGGTGGGTGTGCAAAATCTGCACAACACTGCCAACGTGAATATTGCGGCCAATACAGAAATTAAAGCAGACCAGTATCAAGGCGTGGATATTGCTGCTGCGGTAAAGGAAAGCAATGTTTTGGGCGTGGGCAAGTGGACCTTTTTGCCTGATGTGATTACAACCTCCGGCACGAAGAATGGCATCGGCGGCAGTGTAGCTGTCCAAAACACGTATAACAACAGTAAAGTACAGATTATGAACGGCGTGCAAATCGATGCCGGTTCTGTAGATATAGCAACGAAGAATGATGTTTTGAATTTAGGCATCGTGCTAGGTGGCGCCCAAACCAGTCAGCGCGGTTTGACAGGCATGGTCTCCTACATGGGCGGTGAATCTCACGCCGAAACCCTTGTGGATGACGATGTCGAGTTTTCTGCGCGCAAAAAGGTGGCAAGAGTCACTGAAAAAGATAAGGATGGCAAAGAAACAGAAGTAGACAAGATTACCTCCAGCGGTGCAGTAAATATTGCTGCGACCAACGACACGGATGCTATTAGCATCGTGGGCGATGTGATGAGCACCGGTGGCAGCGCTATTGGCGTGAGCACGGGTGTTATTTCCTATGATATCCATACCTTGGCGAAGCTGGAAAACCAAGAGACCACTGATACTAGCGGCAAGGGACATATTACTGCCAACAGTGTCAATGTAAATGCTTTGACGGATGGTGTTATCAACAATATTACTGTGGCCGGTAATAAGAATGGTACCCAAAACCAAAATCAGCAGGCCGGTGGCGCCCAGGCCAACGCCGGTGGTGGCGCAGGTGCAGCTGCCCAGGGTGGCGTGCAAAATCAGGCCATCAATGCCAATAATGGTGGCAGTCAGGATGTCGTGGCGCGGGTTAATGCAGCAGGCAGTGTTTCCTGGAACTATGTGGTGGACGAAACCAGAGCCACCTTGGATAATGTGGACATTTCCTTGACG
Source organism: bacterium (assembly GCA_004562175.1). Classification (GTDB taxonomy): domain Bacteria; phylum Bacillota; class Negativicutes; order Acidaminococcales; family Acidaminococcaceae; genus Phascolarctobacterium_A. The sequence continues at coordinate 2,624 of SFRS01000115.1, forward strand.
GAGCCCACTATTGACCAAGCTGTACAGGATGCAACCTTAAAGAGTGATAAAACCACTGCTGTCAATGTGCAGGCTGAGGACAGCTCCTATATTGGTGCTTATAGTGGCACGGCAGCGTTGACCAAGCTGGGCAATAATAATCATGCTAGCTTTGAGGCTGCTTTGACGGGTGCAGTGGCTGTGAATGACCTGAAGAAGGATACCTATGCCACTTTCAAGAACAGCTCTGTGACCAACGCAGATAATGTTTATAATTTGGCCCAAAACACCGGTGTGCAGGTGGCTGCAGGACTGTCCGTAGGCTTGGAAACCGGCTCCAGAAAACAGGGCGATGACGCTATCAGTGTAAACTTGGGTGCCTCCGGCTCTGCCAATTACATCGATAGCACTGTGCACGCAGATATGGCTAGCGACACGCTGAATGGCAAAAATGGCGGCAGCATGAGCGTGAATAATGTGGCCTATGACAAGGATGTGCAGGTGGCAGGTGGTGTAACAGCTCAATATGCTAAGAGCACCTTGGCTGCAGGCGCTGCTGTCACTGTGAACAGGATTACCAACGATATTCAGGCGACCATGACCAATATGAACATCGGTAACGGTAGCAATGTGAATGCTACTGTGGAGAATCTTGCCTTGAGTAAGCTGACCCAGGTAGGTACTGCTGTGTCCGCAGGTCTGGTTACAGGCAATGGCAAGACCTACGCTGTGGGCGAGGTGGCTGTGGCCGACAATGATGTGAAAAATACTGTTAAGGCTACCTTGGATGGTGGAACCATTTATGCCAAAACCGTGGCCAGCGAGGCACGGGATGGCAAACTTAAAGAGAAAGAAGCTGACAATAAATATTTGGCTGAAGTCAACGCTGTGCCTAATGATGTGACCGTTAACAGCGATGGCTATTATGTGAAGGACAACAGAATTATCGTCCGCAATGAGCAGGGTCAATACGTATACAAGGATAATGGCCAGGTTGTGGATATTTTTGCTCGTGCCGATGGCCATATTTTCGACTTGGACGGCAGCGATGCACTGCAATATGCCAATGGCAGTGATGGCTTTGACCTCAGTGTCAATGAAAGTGGCGATAGTCTGTCTACCGAGCGTACTTACAGCAGCAATACTGTGTCTGTAACTAACGAGGGTAACGTCATCGTGGGTGCAGCTATTGGTCTTGCGGGCAAGACAAGTGGGGAAAGTGGCAGCGCTACGGCGGCAGCAGCTGAAGAATGCGACTATTTATAGCAGCAACAGCACTACTGACCCCGGAGTTTTGGTACAGGCTAAGTCCAAGACCAATATGATTGCGGTGGCAGCAGGCGTGGCCGCTGCGGGCAGCAAGAAGGATAATTTGAATATTACGGCTGCTGGCTCCGGTGTGAAAAAT
>SFRS01000116.1 GCA_004562175.1 bacterium
CATTCTTTTTCACAAAATTACTCATAATATGGTCACCTCTAACCTATAAAAATTACTTTTGATATCTATTTAGGCTCCGCAGAGCTTTATAACTAATTAAACTGACCCAAATGCAAGCGGGTGATAATCTTTTGCATATCCTCCGGCAAGGGCGCTTCGAATGTCAAACGCTCCCCAGTGCGAGGATGAGTAAACTCTAAGGTTTGGGAATGCAAGGCTTGTCCCTTGATAGCAAAGGGAGTTTTCAAAGGAGAATACTTGGGGTCCCCCACTAAAGGATAGCCCAAATACTCCATATGCACGCGAATTTGGTGGGTACGTCCTGTGCGCAGCTTGCAACGCACCAAGGTGTACTTGCCAAAGCGCTCCACCACCTCGTAATCAGTAATAGCCTCGCGACCATTTTCCTTGACCACCGCCATCTTTTTACGGTCGTTTTTGTCGCGAGCGATTTGGGTTTCGATAGTGCCGCTATCGGTTTTGATATTGCCCCGCACCACTGCCAAATAGGTGCGCCGAGCTGTTTTAGCCTGAATCTGCTGGGATAAGGATAAATGGGCCTCATCATTTTTGGCACAAATCATAATGCCACTGGTATCCTTGTCCAAACGATGCACGATGCCGGGACGAATGACGCCGTTGATGCCCGACAAGTTTTTGCAGTGATAGAGCAAGGCATTGACCAAGGTACCACTGTAATTGCCCGCTGCGGGATGCACCACCATGCCACGGGCTTTGTTTACCACAATGACATCCTCATCCTCGTAAATAATATCCAGAGGAATATTTTCCGGCTGGGCATCCAAGGGCTGGGGCTCCGGCAGAGTCACAATAATGGCGTCCCCTGCCTTCAGCTTGTAATTGGCCTTCAAAACCTTCGTACCTTTGACAGCGCGACCATCCTCCAAAAGCTTTTGCATATTGGAGCGAGTGATGTCCAGCATATTCGCCAAACCCACATCAGCTCGTTGGCCTGCCTGCTCCTCGGTGATAATCAAGCTTTCTTGTTCTCCTGCCATTCCTTCTGTAATATGCTCCATATAATACAACCCACTCCTACACATATAGCGATATCGGCCACGTTAAACACGGGCCAGATGCGAAAATCAAAAAAGTCGATGACAAGACCTTGCCGCGCTCTGTCGATTAAATTGCCCACGGCTCCGCCCCCAAAGAGGGCTGCCCCATAGGTACACCAAGGTCCATACTCGGCAATTTCCCAACGCATGTACCAAATGCCGGCCATGACAGCGATGGCAATAAGCACAAAAAGCCAGCGGCTGCCCTCCAGCATGCCAAAGGCAGCGCCGGGATTCAAAATATAGGTCCAATGAAAAATCTCTTCAATAACGGGCACGCTTTCCCCCACATCAAAATGTGCCACCACATAGAGCTTGGTCAGCTGGTCCACAACCACCACGACCAAAGCCACTAACAAATATATCATTTACATACTCCTATGCCGGTCCTGCCGGCTTTTATAGATAATTATACGCATATATTATACCATACCCGCAGTATAAAAATACAGGCTTCACGAAAACTTAATAAAAAATCCTCCACCTTTTTACAGATGGAGGATTAGTTACTACACTAGTCTTAGTAGAGGAGCTTGTTAGCAATAACCAGACGTTGGATTTGGTTGGTGCCTTCGTAGATTTGCATAATCTTAGCGTCGCGCATCATCTTCTCAACGGGGTATTCCTTGGTATAGCCATAGCCACCCATTACTTGAACAGCATCAGTGGTTACTTGCATAGCCACGTCAGCAGCATAGCATTTAGCCATAGCAGCTTCCTTGGAGAATTCCATGCCTTGGTCGCGCATCCAGCAAGCCTTTTGTACCAACAGACGAGCGGTTTCAACCTTCATAGCCATGTCAGCCAGCATTGCCTGTACCATTTGGAAGGAAGCGATGGGTTGACCAAATTGACGGCGCTCCTTAGCATATTTTACAGCACAATCCAGAGCTGCTTGAGCAATACCAACGGAAACAGCACCAACGAAGGGACGAGCGCTGTCCAAGGTGTTCATAGCAATGCGGAAGCCTTCGCCTTCGCGGCCAACGCGATAGGATTCAGGAATAACAACGTCTTGCAGCACCAGCTCACAGGTGTTGGAGGGACGAATACCCATCTTGTTTTCTTTCTTGCCTACGCTGAAGCCCGGAGTGTCCTTGGGAACGATGAAGGCAGTCAAGCCACGGATGCCACCGGTTTTGCGGGTGTTGGCAAATACCAAGAAAATGTCAGCCAAGCCACCGTTGGTGATGAACATTTTGGTGCCATTCAGGGTATAGGTGCCATCCTCTTTATTCTTTTCTGCGCGAGTGGAAACGCCACCAGCATCACTGCCGGCGCCGGGCTCGGTCAAAGCAAAGGCAGCCAAGCCACCGTTATTCAGCACGTCGCAGTACATTTTCTTTTGTTCATCGGTGCCAGCCAGCAGTACGGGTACAGTTGCCAGGCTGTTGGCAGCCAAGGAAGTGGCAACGCCGGCGCAGCCCTTGCCCAGCTCTTCATAAATGGCAGCAATGGCAATGCTGTCCAGACCGGGGCCATCCAGCTCTTCCGGAACGATAACATTCAACAGACCCATTTCGTTGGCCTTTTCCATGAGGCCATCACGCCAATGGTTTTGTTCGTCCATTTCAGCAGCGTAGGGAGTGATTTCCTTTTCAACAAACTCCCTGACCATTTCCTGTAATTCTAATTGTTCTTCGTTTAATGCGAAATCCATTATGTCCTCCTTAATCACCTTGCGACCAAGCCGCGTCTTTCTCCCTTACCAGTTCAACCCGTGAGTTACCACTTGGCGGGTATTTCTTCAAAGCGCCCTACAATAAACATTGTGGTCAAAATGGTGGCCATCAGCCTATCTTCGCCGTCATACATTTCAGCTTCAATTACCATGGTTGTATGTCCATGATGGCGGACCCTACTCCTCACGTAGACCCGACCCGCGCTATGCACATTCCTGATAAAATTCATGCTGAAATTCAGTGTGGCCACAGCTGCACCCACACTGGCACCGGTGACTCCCAAAACGGAGTCAGCCAATGCTGTAAACACACCACCATGGCAAATGCCACGATGATTAAAATGCTTTTGGGGGTCAATATCAATACTTACCACTGCCCCACCACAGGTTATCTCATCAATATGAACTCCAAAATTGTTCATAAAGGAATTATAACCATACATTTTGCGAATATAGGCAGGAACATCCTTTACCTGTTCCACCAAAGCCATCGCCTTCTTTCCACAGACGCAAATACTTATGTCATTATATCTCTGTCATTTTACCACAATTTTGCAATTAACTCAACAATTTTATGTAAAAAAAGCCGGGAAGAAGCCCAAAAATCCTTCTTCCCGGCATTAATTCATTTAATTACTGCTTCATGTGACTGATTAGTCAATAATATTTTGTTTATAATCATGATAGAGTGCCTTTAACTCCTCCATCACAGCGCACATTTCAATCTTCAAATTGGAGGCTGCGTCATAGTCCCCTGCTGCTATAGCCTTGCGGATGCTGGTAAAGATGCTCTTTTCTTCGAAGGAGTCCTTAGCAAGGCGGGCACGCAGCACCTGGATTTTATGCCACAGAGCCAAATCGCAGTCGGTGGAGCTTTCGGGGCTGTGCAGCTTTTTCATCTCGACAACTGCTTGATAATACTCAGGAATCAGGCGAGTCAAAAGCTCGGTAGTCCAGCGAATCAACGCGCCTTGGCGGAAGGATTCGATATATTCCTTGCGCAGAATATTGCCCTGAGTTAAAACATCAACCTTCTCCGGATATTTATCGAAGGCTTTGAGATTTTCCCAAACGGT
>SFRS01000117.1 GCA_004562175.1 bacterium
CGAGCTGCCTCCTGAAGTACGTGAAATCACCGATACCCTGGACTCCGTTGGTAACACCACTGCTGCTATCGGCAAGGGCTTCGCTATTGGTTCCGCTGCATTGACTGCTCTGGCTCTGTTCTCTGCTTATGCACATGTTGTAAATCTGAAGGCAATCGACCTGCTGAACCCTGTAACCCTGATCGGCCTGTTCGTTGGTGCAACTCTGCCCTTCGTATTCGGCGCTATGACCATGGAATCCGTTGGTAAAGCTGCTTACCAAATGATCGAGGAAGTTCGTCGTCAATTCCACGAAATTCCCGGCCTGCTGGAAGGCAAGGCTAAGGCTGACTACCAAAAATGCGTAGACATTTCCACCGCAGCTGCTCTGCACGAAATGATTATGCCTGGTGTTATCGCTATCGTTGCTCCTCTGGCTATGGGCTTCCTGTTTGGTACCGAAGCTCTGGGCGGCCTGCTGGGTGGCGCTCTGGCTTCCGGCGTACTGGTTGCTATCCTGATGGCAAACGCTGGTGGTGCTTGGGATAACGCTAAGAAGTTCGTTGAAGCTTCCGGCCGTAAACACACCCCTGTACATGACGCAACCGTTGTAGGCGACACCGTAGGCGACCCCTTCAAGGATACCTCCGGACCTGCAATGAACATCCTCATCAAATTGATGACTGTTGTTGCTCTGGTATTTGCTCCGGTTATGGCTGCTAATGGCGGCATGCTGCTGAGCCTGTTCAAATAATTGAACTAAAATTAACGCTCCTTCTCTTCGTGAGAGGGAGCGTTTTTTATGCCAAAGTTTTACTAGAAGCTTGTAACAAATTTGTGATATTGTGCCTAGCTTGTGTCGACCATACAAAATTTGCTGCCGTTTACAGGCGCATATGTTATAATAATAAAATAGGTTTAGAGTATTTTGCGAAGGTGGTTGTGAATATGCAAATTATGGAGGGAGCGGAAACCTTTCTGCTGGAGGGTAATAATGGTAAGGCGGTGCTGCTTTTACATGGTTATACCGGCACGACAGCAGAGATGCGTCCCTTGGGCGATTATTTGCATGGCTTGGGTTACACCGTTTTATGTCCTCGCTTGCCAGGACATGGCACAAGTGTGGAGGACTTGAAGGAAACTGTGGCTTCACAATGGGTGGCAGCGGCGAAGCTGGGCTATGCTATCTTAGCTAAAAAGTATACTCAAATCTATGTAGCAGGACTTTCCATGGGCGGACTTTTGGCCATGGTCATTGCCGCTACAGAGAAGGTGGAGAAGGCAGCTTTTTTAGCAACGCCCATCTTTTTGCAGGACAAGCGCGCACCCTTTTTGCCCATCCTGCGCTATTTCATTCACTACCTGCCCAAGCATAAACGCAGTTATCACGAGATGGATAAATACTGTCAGGCCTATGATCGAATGCCTACCAAGCCTTTAACGAGCCTTTTCGCTTTGATAAAAACCTGTAAAAAAGAGCTGGTAACCCAAATTACTGTGCCCTGTCTCGTTTTGCAGTCAAAAATTGAGCACACGGTGGACCCCAAGAGTGCGCAATATATTTACGACCATTTAGGCACCAGTGCTGACAAAAAAGAATTGGTGTGGCTGGAAAAAAGTGGGCATATCCTCACTTTAGATTGCGAACACCAAGAGGTTTTCCAAAAAATTGCAGCATTCTTTCAGAAGAACGACTAAGAAGCTGCTATCTTGTGGCCGATATGCAAACAAGAAGTAAGCATTTTGTAAACAATACATTTTTGAGCAGGATTTGCTCAGTAAAGAAGGAAATACTATGGATAGAACACTTTTAGATAACAATGAATATAGCTGGTGCTTTGCCTGTGGCAAGGAAAATGAACATGGGCTGCATATGCGCTTTGAGATAGATGATGATAAATGTACTGCTTATTTCACCCCGCGCAAGGAGCACCAAAGCTACACGGGCCGTATGCACGGCGGCTTGGTGGCTGTGCTTTTGGATGAAGTAACAGGTAATTATCTGTATTGCAAGGAAGGAAAGCCGTCCTACACGGCTAAAATAGAAATTCGCTACCGCCAGCCCTTGACCATTGGCGAGGAGGTTGTTTGTACGGGCTACGAGGTGAAGCGCAAGGGACGCATGGTGGAAATGGCGGGGAAGATTTGCAAGAAGGATGGGACAGTTTTAGCGGAGTCCATATCCAAGATGATGATCAAAGAGGATTAAAACTATGAAGAATATTAGAGAAAAAATATTAGCCTTTATGCGGGATAGTAGCTATGCGCCCATGACCAGCGAGGAGCTTTTGGATGCGTTGGCAGGGGAATGCAGTGCTACCAAATTTTGGCAGGAGCTTTTGGCTTTGGAGCAAAATGGCGAGATTATCAAAACTCGCTTTGAAACCTATGGCTTGCCGGAGAAAATGGGCCTTGTGGCAGGGCGCTTTCAGCTGACCAGCAAGGGCTTTGGCTTTGTGATTCCCGATAACAAGGGGGAGCGGCCGGATGTGTTCATTCCGCCCCGCGCTTTGAATGGAGCCATGAATAATGATAGAGTTTTGGCACGTGTAAATAACGACACCCATGGCAAAAAGCCTGAGGGTGAAATTTTGCGCATTATTACCCATGCCAATAACAAGGTGGTAGGCATTTTTCACCAGACCGGTGATTTTGCCTTCGTTACTCCTGATGACAAGCGCATTGGTCAGGATGTATATGTAATGCGCCGGGATTTTAATAATGCTAAGGATGGACAAAAGGTGGTTGTGGAAATCACCCAATGGCCCCAGGAGCATCGTAAGGCCGAAGGCAAGGTAACAGAGATTTTAGGCAATATTGGCGATGTGGGTTTAGAAATTTTGTCCATTATTAAGCAGAATGATTTGCCCTTGGAGTTTCCTGAGGAGGTTTTGGCAGCATCGCGCAAGGTTCCCAAGACCATCAAAAAGAGCGAGCTGGCCGGTCGCCGTGATTTGCGTGAGCGCACAGTGGTAACTGTGGATGGCGAGGATGCCAAGGATTTGGACGACGCCGTTTATGTACAGCAGATCAGCGCCAATGAGTATTTGCTGGGCGTTTATATTGCTGACGTAAGCTATTATGTAACCGAAGATAGCATTTTGGATAAAGAAGCTCGCGAGCGTGGCACCAGTGTGTACTTAGTGGATAGGGTGCTGCCCATGCTGCCGGAGCGCTTGTCAAACGGCATTTGCAGCTTGAACGCGGGTGAGGATAGACTTTCCATGGCCTGTGAAATGCATATCGATACCAAGGGTATAGTGCTGAACTACGAAATTTTCCCTGCGGTGATCAATGTGCGCCATCGTTTGAGCTATAATATTGTCCGCGCCATGCTGGCGGGCGATGAAGAAATGTGCACCAAGTACGCGGACATTCTGCCCATGGTGGGCAAGATGGACGAGCTGCGCCAAATTTTGCATGACAAGCGTGCGCGTCGTGGTGCGGTGGATTTTGATTTGCCGGAGCAAAAGGTTATTTTGGACGAAAAGCTACATCCCATCGAGATTGTACAGCGTGTTCATGGCAATGCGGAATCCATTATCGAGGAATTTATGCTGGCAGCCAACGAAACTGTGGCACAGCACATGTTCAACCAGCATTGGCCCTTTATTTATCGCGTACACGAAATTCCTGCGGAGGAAAAGATGCAGAATTTGGCCAAGCTATTGGCTAATTTCAATATCAAGTTCAAGGTGAGCGAGGAAACCCAGCCCAAGGAGATTCAACAGGCTGTGCGTGCGGTAGCAGGCAGACCTGAGGAGCGCTTGATTACCACAGTGGCGCTGCGTTCCATGAAGCAGGCCGTGTACCAAA
>SFRS01000118.1 GCA_004562175.1 bacterium
CAGGTGTGTACCTGCTTGGAAAAGGGTGGTACAGGGGTTAGAATAGAGGAGGAATAGCTTATGAATGAAAACTACAGCGAAGAGCTGAAATCCATTTTAGAGGCAGCCCAACAGCAGGCTGTGATGCGTTATCATCAAGAGCTGACTACAGCTCATGTTTTGGTTGCATTGTGTGGCAGTGAAGGCTTCTTTAAATACTTATTGCAGAGCCTGCACATTGACGAAGCAGCCTTCGCCCAAGAGGCCAAGGCTTTGGTGGAAAAAATCCCCGGCGTCAAGGGTCAGGACCGTCAGCTGATGATGGGCACGGCCTTTGCCCGTGTAATGGCGCTTTTGAACCAAAATACTAAGGGCACAATTACTGTGGGCGACATGGTGGCCACCATGGCCAGCGATGGCGACAACGATGTGGTTTCCCTGTTCCGCAAGTACGGCATCGACAAAAAGAAGGTAGAAGCCGCTTGGATGCAGTACCAAAATACTGCTGCGGATGAGGAAACCAAGAAGACCTTGGAAAAATTTGGCCAGGATTTGACTGCCAAGGCCAAGGAAGGCAAGCTGGACCCGGTAATCGGCCGCGACGAAGAAATTCGTCGCGTCATCGAAATCCTCAGCCGTCGCAAGAAGAATAACCCCGTGCTCATCGGTGAGCCCGGCGTTGGTAAAACTGCTATTGCCGAGGGCCTTGCCCGCCGTATCGTGGCTGGGGATGTGCCCGAAAGCCTGAAGAACAAGACTCTTTACGCGTTGGATTTGGCAGCGCTGGTGGCTGGCGCCAAATTCCGTGGTGAATTCGAAGAACGCTTGAAAAAGGTGCTCAAGGCCGTCAGCGACAGTGCCGGTCAAATCATCATGTTCATCGACGAGCTGCACACTGTGGTGGGCGCAGGTGCTGCCGAAGGCGCCATGGATGCGGGTAATATCTTAAAGCCCATGCTGGCTCGTGGTGAGCTGCGCTGCATTGGTGCCACAACTCTGAATGAATATCGTAAATATATTGAAAAGGATAGCGCCTTGGAGCGCCGCTTCCAGCCCGTCATGGTCAAGGAGCCGGGGGTGGAGGACACTATTTCCATCCTGCGTGGCCTGCGTGAGCGTTACGAGGTGCACCACGGCGTGCGCATCAAGGACGCTGCTTTAGTAGCCGCTGCTGTGCTGTCCAATCGCTATATCAATGACCGTTTCCTGCCGGATAAGGCCATCGATTTGGTGGACGAGGCCGCAGCCCGTCTGCGCACGGAAATCGATTCTCTGCCTACGGAATTAGACGAAAGCAAGCGTCGTATTTTGCAGCTGGAAATTGAAGCTCAGGCTCTGGCCAAGGAGGAAGACGATGCTTCCAAGGAGCGTCTCGTTAAACTCAACGAGGAATTGACCAAGCTGCAAGAAGCCAACGATGAATTGGTAAAGCGTTGGGATGCCGAGAAGGCTTCTATCGCTCGTGTGCGCGAGGTGAAGAAGGAAATCGATGCTGTAAAGCAGCAGATGGAGCAGGCCGAGCGTGATTATGATTTGAACAAGCTGGCAGAGCTGAAATATGGTCGTCTGCCCGCTTTGCAAAAGGAATTATCCACCTTATCCGCCAAGGACGAACAGGGTAATGACAATGTACTGCTGAAGGAAGAGGTGGACGAGGAGGATATTGCCAAGGTAGTAAGCACCTGGACCGGTATCCCTGTGGCTCGCTTAGGCAGCGGTGAGCGTGAAAAACTGGTTCACTTGGAGGAAATCCTGCATCAGCGTGTTGTTGGTCAGGACGAGGCTGTCAAAGCCGTCAGCGAGGCCGTGGTGCGTGCTCGCGCAGGCATCAAGGACCCCAATCGTCCCATTGGCTCCTTCATTTTCCTAGGCCCCACCGGCGTGGGCAAAACCGAGCTGGCTAAGACCTTGGCGGAGGTGCTCTTTGACGATGAGCGCAACATGGTGCGCATCGATATGAGTGAGTATATGGAAAAGCACACTGTATCCCGCTTGATTGGTGCTCCTCCTGGTTATGTGGGCTATGATGAGGGTGGTCAGCTGACTGAGGCTGTGCGCCGCCATCCCTATTGTGTCATCCTTTTAGACGAAATCGAAAAGGCCCATGCAGATGTCTTCAACGTGCTCTTGCAGGTGTTGGATGATGGTCGCTTGACCGATGGCCAGGGCCGCAGCGTGGACTTTAAGAATACCTTGATTATCATGACCAGTAATCTGGGCAGCAGCGAAATCATGAAGAACCAAGGTCAAATGGATCGGGAAAAGATTCAGCAGATGCTGATGAACTTCTTCCGCCCTGAGTTCCTGAACCGTGTGGACGACATCGTCACCTTCAAGCCCCTGCAGCAGGAGCAGATCAAGGATATCGTGAAACTGGTACTGCACGAGCTGGGCGAACGCCTCAACAAGCAGCTGGAGCTGACCTTGACTGCCACCGACGAGGCTGTGTCCTTCCTGGCACAGGCTGGCTTTGACCCTGCCTTTGGCGCAAGACCCTTGAAACGCCTTATTGTGCACACTGTAGAAAATATCCTTGGTCGCAAGATTGTGGCCGGGGAAATCAAAAATGGCGAAAAAGCTGAGGTTGTGCTCCGCGATGGCGCCATTGATGTGGTTTTAAAATAATACTTATTAAGGACTGTGGTACGCTTTGAGTACTACAGTCCTTTTTTAGCAGGTAAATAGGCCTTGCTGTAGAATATAATCTATAAAGAGGTGAACGGAAATGCTATTCACACTGATTCGTAGATTTATTGAAACGGTACTATTGGCGCTGTGTCTGTTTGTGAGCGGATTTGTAGGGCCGGTTGCCCAGGGTGCTGCATTGGATTATACAGAGCCCGCCAACTGGGCCTATTGGCAGCAGGGTCCTGAGAAATCTACTGACTGCTTTTTAATCTGTCCCACAGTGTTTTTGGGAGGCGAGGGGCAGTATAATTTGACCTTGGCTAATAAGCAAAGCAAGGAGCTGCAAGCTTTTGTAGGTGCTCTGAACATGGAGCGAGGCATTTACGACGCTAGCTGTACTATGTACGCACCCTTCTACAAGCAGGTGTCGTTAGCTGTTTATAAGCTGCCGGAGGTGCAGCGAGAGCAGTATTTACAGCTGGCCTATGCTGATGTGCGGGAGGCCTTTAAGACCTATCTTAAGCAGAGCAGGAAGCCTTTTGTATTGGCAGGCTTTTCCCAAGGTGCGGATATGTGTATTCGCCTGCTGAAGGAATTTGGTAAGGATGAGGCTGTGTCAAAGCGTTTAGTAGCCTGCTACGCCATCGGTTGGCGTGTTACCGAGACTGAACTAAAGGCCCATCCTTGGCTGAAGATGGCGCAGAGTGCTACGGATATTGGTGTTATCGTAAGCTTTAATTCTGAAAGTAGCGCTGTGCAGGACTCTTTGATGGTGCCCAAGGGCAGCAAAACCAAATCCATCAATCCCTTGACTTGGCGCACGGATAATCATTATGCCAGCGCCTTGCATAACAAGGGCGCCTGCTTTACGGATTACAGTGCCAATATCAAAAAAGAAGAGCCTTATTTTTGTGGCGCGTGGCTGGATGCAGAGCGGGGAACGCTGAAAATCAATGGCAAGATCACTCCTCAGGCCTATCCGCCAGTTTTAGACATTTTCACTGCCGGCGTATATCATTTGTATGATTATCAATTCTTCTATCGCAATTTGCAGGAAAATGTGGCCCTGCGCACTAGCGCCTACTGTAACAAACTATAGTGATTATAGAAGAATTTGCTAAAAATGATGTTAATATAATGAAAAAATGCAGGACATATGTTATAATAATAC
>SFRS01000119.1 GCA_004562175.1 bacterium
TTCTACTAAGATAACATCACAGCCAGCGGCCTCGCATAGCAGCATGGTTTCGCGGCTTTTGCGAGCCACACCGCCCAAGGTTCCCTTGGCCGGGGAAGGTCGAATAAAGCAATTGGGTTCACGGGACAACATCTGCATACGGGTTTTATCGCCCAAAATGGAGCCACCGGTAATGGAGCTAGTGGGGTCCACCGCCAGCACGGCCACCTTATAGCCCTGCTTGCACAGCATTTGGCCAAAGGCTTCGATAAATGTGCTCTTACCGGCGCCGGGCACACCGCTGATACCAATGCGCAGGGCCTTGCCCGTGCGGGGCAAGAGGGACTGCAGCACCCGTTGCGCTTTGTCAAAATCCTTGGGAGCATTGCTTTCAATCAAAGTAATAGCTTGGGAAAGAGTTTTGCGATCGCCCTCACTGACTCCTTTAATTAGCTGTTCCGGAGTAGGCTTTTTCCGCAAAGGAAACCTTTTAATCTGCTCTACTGGAGTATACTTTTCTTCAGAAACAGCGTTTACGGCACTATCAATGCCGCCCATAACGGAGCAAGCAAAGTTGGGATCTTTTTTAAGAGGAACCCAGCTCGGCCTAATATCTTTTTCACCAGTTTCAGGCATTTACATCACCTCAGTCCTCAGCCTGTTCAGCCTTCGCGCGGTCAACCAGCATTTGCAGCAGTTGGATGCAGCATTTGGGAATATTGGTGCCGGGGCCGAAGATACCTGCAGCACCATGTTCATACAGATAATCATAGTCTTGAGCAGGGATTACGCCGCCAATGCAAACCATGATATCCTCACGACCGCGTTTTTTCAATTCATCAACCAGAGCGGGCAGCAAGGTCTTGTGACCTGCAGCCAGGGAGGAGAAGCCTACCATATCAACGTCGTTATCCACTGCATCCTGAGCGGATTCCTCTGGAGTTTGGAACAAGGGACCAACGTCGACGGTCCAGCCCATATCGGCAAAGGAAGTTGCCAGTACCTTTTGGCCACGGTCATGACCATCCTGACCCATCTTGGCCAAGAAGATACGCGGACGACGGCCTTCCAGCTTTTCAAACTCATCAGCCAGCTTGGTGGCTTTTTCCATATCGTCGTTGCCACTGAATTCGGAGGAATATACACCGGAAACAGTGTGGATTACAGCATTGAAACGACCGGAAACCTTTTCCACTGCGTCGGAAATTTCGCCCAAGGAAGCACGGTCGCGTGCTGCTTGTACAGCCATCTCCAGCAGGTTGCCGTTGTCACGGCTTTCGGCTGCGCGAGTAATAGCCTCCAGGTCAGCTCTAACCTTTTCGCCATCACGCTCTGCTCTCAGTTTTTCCAAGCGTTTGATTTGGGCATTGCGTACAGCGGTATTATCAATGGACAATACATTCAGCGGGTCCTCCTTGGCCAGACGGAACTTGTTCAGGCCAACGATGGTTTCCTTACCGCTATCGATATTAGCCTGACGGCGAGCTGCGCATTCCTCGATACGCATCTTGGGCAAGCCAGTAGCAATAGCCTTGGCCATACCGCCCAGAGCTTCAACCTCTTGGATATGAGCCCAAGCACGGCGAATAATCTCATTGGTGAGGTATTCCAGATAATAGGAACCGCCCCACGGGTCAATAATCTTGCAAACCTTGGTCTCGTCCTGAATATACAGCTGGGTATTACGGGCCAGGCGAGCGGAGAAGTCAGTAGGCAGCGCGATAGCTTCGTCCAAAGCGTTAGTATGCAGGGATTGGGTGTGGCCCAAGGCTGCGGACATAGCTTCCATACAGGTTCTGGAAATATTGTTAAACGGATCCTGCTCTGTCAGGGACCAGCCAGAGGTTTGGCTATGGGTGCGCAGCGCCATGGATTTCGGATTCTTAGCGCCAAAGCTCTTCAAAATCTTAGCCCACAGCACGCGAGCCGCACGCATCTTGGCCACTTCCATGAAGTAGTTTTTGCCCATATCCCAGAAGAAGGACAAGCGTTTCGCGAAGGCATCCACCGGCAGGCCGGCAGCTTCGCCGGTACGGATATATTCCATACCATCTGCCAGAGTATAGCCCAGCTCCAGGTCGCAGGTAGCGCCGCATTCCTGAATATGATAGCCGGAAATAGAAATGCTGTTGAATTTGGGCATGTATTTGGTGGTATATTCAAAAATATCGCCGATAATACGCATGGACATAGCCGGCGGATAAATATAGGTATTACGCACCATGAATTCCTTTAAGATATCGTTTTGAATGGTGCCCGCCATAATGGATTTATCAACGCCCTGCTCCTCGCCGGAAACGATGAAGAAGGCCAAAATGGGCAGAACAGCGCCGTTCATGGTCATGGATACGGACATTTGGTCCAGAGGAATGCCGCTGAACAGAATATTCATATCCAGCATGGAGCATACGGATACGCCTGCTTTACCTACGTCGCCTACAACGCGGGGGTTATCAGCATCATAGCCGCGGTGAGTGGGCAGGTCGAAAGCGATGGACAGGCCCTTTTGACCGGCGGCCAAATTACGGCGATAGAAAGCGTTGGATTCCTCTGCAGTGGAGAAGCCTGCATATTGGCGTACAGTCCAGGGACGGAAAACATACATGGTGGAATAGGGGCCACGCAGGAACGGAGGAATGCCGCTCATAAAGTCCAAATGGTTGCATTTGGCATAGATATCCTTGGTATACAGCGGTTCTTTAGGAATACGCTCCAAGGTTGTATCGTAAAGGGCATCATAATTTTCGCCCATTTTCGCTTCCAGGTTTTTCTTCCATTCTTCATAAGAGCAGGACGGATGATCCGGAACAGATACTTTAGTGAAATCAGGATTAATGCTCATTATTCAATCATCCCCTTCTTCTGTTGCAGTTTCTTCAAGGTTGCAAAGCAATTAGCTTTGACACTGATAAAATCATCAACACCGGCAGCTAGATAAATAGCCTCCAAATCCTTAGGTGCTGCACCTGCCAGGAACAGAGTCATATTGGGGTTAGCAGCCTTCAGCATGGGAGCCAGCACTGGAACATCCTCCGGATAGGTCTTGTCAGTGGAGCAAATTACAGCCACATCGTAGGGAGTACCCTTATCGTCAATGCCAGCCTTCAAGGCAGCTACGCATTTCTCATAGCGGGAGCCGGGCTTGCCCTCGTCATCCTGGAAGCCATTGTTCAGATGTACATTGAACTCGCCAACCTGCAGGAAGCTGGTGGAGAAGTCAGCACGGGCCTTGTGTTGAGGAATGGGACCCATGTTAGCCAGGAATACTTCCACATTCTTACCAGTTTCCTTCATATAGCGTTCCGTATCAAAGCGCAGCGCTTCATAACGCTCGGTCCAATGATGAGCGGTGATGGGTGTGATAGTCTCGATTTCTTCAGCCTTGCAGCCTGCTGCTGCAACCTGACCTAAAGTTGCGCCATTGCTAAAGGCTTCGATGGCTGCCTCTACGCTAGCCACGTCAGCCAGCTTGCCGGCCACGAAATTAGTATCGATATCAGCCACATAAGCTGCCACTGCAGCTGCACGCTGCTTCTTCAGGGCTTCGCTATCCTCTGCCCGACGTTCCAAGGGTTCTTCGGTCATATTCGGATACATGTTAACGCCAACAGCACGATCCTTGCGCAGCTCCAAAGCCTTGAAGCGTTCGTCCAAGGTTTTGGCGATTTGCTCTTGGGGATAACCAGCCTGTAAAGCCTTAACCATACCGCCCATGCCTTCGATTTTTTGGAACTCAGCCCAAATTTTCTCCACGATTTGCTTGGTCAGGGATTCCACTGCCCAAGAGCCGCCAGCCGGG
>SFRS01000120.1 GCA_004562175.1 bacterium
CTGCCATAGTTGGTAATATCGCCGACAACCTCGCGATTATTATTCAGCTCAGTCTCATAGATTTCGCCACCAGTCAAAGCCACGCTGCTGCTCCGGGATTCCATGTTACCATAGTTTATCAAATTACCCTTATAGGCAATGAGCTCAATCTGGTTCTTGGCGGTGACGTTGCCATCCTTATCCTCCTCAGTACCATTGTACAGATTTTGGTTGGCGTACAGCCTTACATCGCCCTGCTCGGAAACAATGTCGCCGGTGTTATGCAAATCGGACTTCCAAGAATCCAAATGCACCTCTTTCACCGCGGTAATATTGCCGCTGTTATATAGTCTTCCATAAGCGTCAATATCTACATTGCCCTCAGCCTTAATATCGGCACTGTTATATACCTTCGCCGAGGTATCGGGAGCCTCTTTATTGGTGGTTTCGATGACCACATTGCCCTTGGCCTCGATGGAGCCATTTTGATTGGTGCTGCCCTCACCCTTATAATCTGTGAAGACCAGATTCATAACACCACTGTCCGCTTGAATGGTTACGTTATCTTCGGTGGAGACAATCTTCGCGGTGTTGATGAGTGCAACACCTGCGTCCAGCTTCACTGCACCCTTGGCAGTGATGGCATCGTTAGCATTATCGCCCAAGTTGATAATGCTGTTTCCTGCCAGAATATCCACGGCATCGTTGGTGGAGGTAATACCCGCAAAGTTATAAACGTTGCCCCAAGTAGCATCCATATCAATCTTTTCTGCGGCCTCGATGGTGCCCTCATTTTCGATGTCGCCCTTCATGGACCACAAAATCAAATCCTTGCCGGAGGTAATGCTGGCTTCGTTCCTGATATCATCGCCAGCAACTAGGTAAACCTGCTTTGCCGAATGGATGCTAGCATTATTCTTCACATCGCCATAAGCATAAAGCTCGACCTTAGTCGCATCCACACTTGTACCGCTAACCACATTCACATCACGCTCTTGGTTCACAACCTTGATGTTGCCCGTTGCTCGCAAAGCGCTATAAATATTGATATCATTGTCTGCACCAGCTTCATAGTTAGTAATCAGGATATTGCCATTGACAGTCTGACCGGATTGGACAGAAACGTTCAAAGCTGTGTCAGTGGTGTTGCCATTGCCCAAGGTAATGTTGCCATTGTCAGAATCAAGAATCACGTTGTGCAATTGGTTGAACCTGCTGCCCAAATCCACACCGTAGGTATCAGCGGCGCTTCCACCGGCCAAGGCCTGCAAGGTGTCGCTCACCTTGAGCGCATAGCCGTTGGGATTTTCATAGCTATTGTCATAGGTCTCATCAATATAACCCAAGGCCAGCAAATCCAGATTCTTGGCATCCATGGTGCCGCTTTGCAGCAGGATATTGCCATCCGCATCCAAGAAGGCCTTTTCTGCGGCTGTAATGGTGCCACCATTGTGGATTACATCATATTTGGAATTTAGATAGATATTAGCAGCTGCTAAGTTGGTAGCGCTACCATTGCCACCGATTTCCACATTGGCTTCGTCATTGATAAGGGTTACATTACCCGTTGTCTGCAAATTATCATTGACGATCAGCTTATTCGCTGCGCCGCTTAGGTAGTTATGCACGGTCAGGCTGCCCTGCAGTTGGCCCGCAGCTCCTGCCTCGTCTGCACCCACGCGCACTGTCAAAGCGCCAGCTGCATCATTGCCATTGCCCACGGTGATGTTAGCGATGGTGCCAGCTTCAACGATTACGTTATTCAAATGGTTGAAGCGACTGCCCAAATCAACTGCAGTGACTTGCTCGCTTGCGGCTTTATTGGCGCTGATATACAGGTCGCCTGCATATACCAAACCACCATTGGCTTGGGTTACGGAATTATCATATTGCTGCGTAATCTTGCCTTGCTCACTGCTCAGACGTACTACATCAGCACGTAGCAGGCCGCCGTTCAGGTGCATGTCTTGGCCCACATTTACAGCCGCAGCTTTCGCCTCAATATTGCCACCGTTTTGGGCGAAGCTTTCTGTTGCACTAATAGTCAGCTGCTCGCCCTTTACTTGGCCCTTGTTCATATTGATATTGGTCGCCTGCAAGGTGCCCTCACCAGCGCCAGTGTTAATTGTGCCACCGGCCATGGTCATGGTCGTGCCCGCTGTCAGATGAGCTGCGTTGACAAGACCACCGGTGATATCCATAGTCGTGCCGGCATTCACATTGATAGCATTGATAGTGCCATCGGAGATTTCCATAGCCGTGCCAGAGTTTACATTTGTAGCTTCGATTGCGCCACCAGTGATATCCATATTCGTGCCAGAATGTACGTTGGTCGCGGTGATTTCACCACCTGCAATTTCCATAGCTGTACCGGAGTTTACGTTGGTAGATGTTACCATGCCACCAGAGATATTCATCTCCTCGTTAGCAGTTACGCTCACTGCATTCACATTGCCACCGACAATACTCATGTTAGTTCCCGCAGTTATATTAGTAGAGTTTACAGTGCCAGCCGCAATATGCATGGTCGTGCCGGAATTTACGTTGGTCGCGGTGATGGTACCACCAGCCAAAGCAATTGCATTATTAGCCTCTACATCGGTTGCGGTGATAGTGCCATCGTTAACAAGCAATTGCGGAGCCTTTACATCAACCTTTTTCGCTTTAATATTGCCATTGTTCATGGTCACGTTGGTAGCAGCGTTCGCCACAACGTTGCCTGCACTAGCACTGATACTACCATTATTCATGGTCACAGCAGCAGTGGTTGCAGTCATGCTTACATCGCCATTAGTAGCTTTAATAGTACCATTATTTATGGTCACATTGTTAGCTGCACGCATTGCCACACTTTGTGCAGCTGTAATTACACCTGCGTTGATGGTTACATCCTTGCCTGCAACGAAATTGATATTCTCGGCAGTTGCTTTGATTTCGCCACCATTTACAAGCACATTATCTTTAGTTGCGGTCAAGGTCACATTCGCACCACTCATGCTTGCACCTTGAGCTACATTGATGTCTGCTTCTTGGTTAGTGATAACGATATTGCCATTAGCTTGGAGATTCTTATCAACTTTGATGACATTGTCTACACCATTAGCTACATTGGTAATCGTCAAATCTTTACCAACTACGCCCACAGTATGTACATTCAAATCGCCAGCTTTATCGTTGCCACTAACGATGGTTGCATTGCCATGTTGCGCATCTACATTTACATTCTGCAGCTTATTCAGCTCGCTCGCCAGTCTCAAGTCGGCGCCAGCCTTTGCCACAGTGTTGGTTGCAGTAAGAGCGCCACCAGTTTGAGCGATGCTTTGGCCCGCGGTTAGGTTAGCATTGGTTGCAGTGATAGTGCCTGCCGTTTGAGTAATATCTTTTGCTGCACTCAGATTTGCTGTAGTCGCAGTAATAGTGCCACCACTGATTGCCACATTATTAGTTGCTGTCAAAGTAGCAGTTACAGCCTTCAGCTCACCATCAGCAACGTTGATATCCTTCGCGATAGCGTCCACATTGCGACTGCCAGTTACCTTGCCGTCATTGATATTCACTGCGCTCTCGTCGGCTTGCAGCTTAATATTGGTGGCATTCATTACCGCATTATTATTTACGTCTATATCCGTCTCTTGGTTGGTGATTATGATATCGCCACTTGCTTGCAGTTTATCTGCCACCACGATGCTGTTATCTTGTGCATCGTTTTCACTTGCATAGTTAGTGATTACCAAATTACCACGAACAACATTATCGGTTGCAACAGTCAAAGCATCACTATTCTTGC
>SFRS01000121.1 GCA_004562175.1 bacterium
GCTGTATTGGGTAGTAATGAACATTATGCAGATTGGACAACAATATATGATGGATAAGGCAGCTGCCAAGTAATAAGGAGTGAGAAGGATGGCTTTTGTTGAAAAAACAGGTAAGAGCGTGGAAGAGGCTGTTGCGGAGGCATTAAAGGCTTTAAATATTACTGCTGACCAAGCTGAAATCGAAGTTTTAGAGGAAGGCAAAAAGGCTTTCTTCGGACTCTTTGGTGGTAAGGATGCCAAGGTACGTGTCACTGTGAAGGAAGCTGCTGTTGTAGCTCAAGCTGAAGAAGCTGTAGAAGTAGCTGCTCCTGAGAAGACCTTGGGCGAAGCAACCGCTGAGGCTGTAAAGGCTGTGAAGGAAGCAACTAATATTGCTGTAAATACTGCTTCTAAAAATATTTCTAAAAAGGCTGATGAGCTGAAGGAGCAGGTAACTGATGCAGCTGAGGAGCTGGGCAAGAAGGCAGCAGCTGCCAAGGATCAGGCTGTGGATTCTGCCATTTCTACACTGGAATCCATGAAGAGTGAAAAGGGTGAGCGTCCTGCGCGTGAGCCTCGCAAATATGCTGTTAATGACGAATCCGTGATGGCAGCTAAGGAATTCCTGCAAAAGGTCTTCAATGCCATGAAGATCAATGTGGTTATGGAGAAATTCATCAATAAAAACGATGGTAGCGTAACCTTTAAGCTGCACGGTGATGATATGGGCATCCTGATTGGCAAGCATGGCCAAACCTTGGATAGCCTGCAATATCTGACCAATTTGGTAGCTAACAAAAATAGCAATGAGCGCGTGCGTGTGATTATTGATGTGGAGGATTATCGTGACCGTCGCATTGAAACTCTCACTCGTTTGGCAAATCGTTTGGCTGACAAGGTAAAACGCACTGGTGAGCGCGTAGCCTTGGAGCCCATGAATCCCCATGAACGCAAGATTATCCATATGGCCCTGCAGGGCGATCGCCGGGTTACGACCCTTAGCGAGGGCGATGATCCGTACCGTCATGTGGTTATTGAATTGAAAAAATAAAGATCTATAACCCAGTAGTAACATACTGGGTTATATTTTATTCTGACGTAAAGGAAGGGAGGGCGCAGATGGCAGAGGAAACTATCAGCGCTGTGATCACGGCCTTGGGAGAAGGTGCAGTGGGTATTGTGCGTATTAGTGGCGAGCAGGCTTTGGCTGTGGGTGAGCGCTTGTTTAAGGCAGCCTCCGGCAAAGCCTTAGGAGCCTATCCAACTCATACAATGGTTTATGGTCATGTTTACGACTTGGATGGCAGCTTAGTGGATGAGGTTTTGGCTGTGTTTATGCGCGGACCTCGCTCCTATACGGCGGAGGATGTGGTGGAAATCCAGTGCCACGGCGGTCTGCAGTCCTTGAAGAAGATTTTGCAGCTGACCTATGCAGCCGGAGCTAGACCAGCGGAGGCTGGTGAATTCACCAAGCGAGCCTTTTTGAACGGACGTATCGACTTGACTCAGGCCGAGGCTGTTATGGATATCATTCGCTCCCGCAGCGAAGCCAGCCTGAAGCTGGCGGCACGCCAGCAGCAAGGCCAGCTGGCTCGTGAGCTGCGGGGCTTGCGCAGTGCCTTAGTGGATGTGGTGGTGAATTTGGAGGCGGTCATCGATTATCCGGAGGAGGATATCGAGGACGTTACCTATAGCAGAGTCGAGGAAAGCGTTGCTAGCTGTGGTGCTAGCATTGATAAGCTTTTGGCTCATGCCCATACAGGTAAGATTTTGCGTGAAGGCTTGCGCACAGCCATTGTGGGTAAGCCCAATGTGGGTAAATCCAGCTTGCTCAACGCCCTGCTCAAGGAGGAGCGTGCGATTGTCTCCCAGTACGCAGGCACGACTCGCGACGTCATCGAAGAGCAGCTTTTATTAGATGGGGTGCCCTTAGTTTTAGCAGATACGGCGGGCATTCGTAGTACTGAGGACTATGTAGAAAAAATCGGTGTGGAAAAAAGCCGCCAGCTGCTACAGGATTCAGAGCTGGTTATCTGTGTAGTGGATGGTAGCGAGGGTCTTACAGCCGAGGACGAAGCAATTTTGGCAGCGGCCAGCGATAAGCCTTGCGTGATCATTGTTAATAAAAGTGATTTGGGTTTGGCCGTGGATTTGGAGACCTTGCGTCAGCGCTTTGGCAGGGATAAGGTCATGACCCTGTCTGCCAAAACCTTGACGGGAGTGGAGGATTTCAGCGCTTGGCTGAAGAATTATGTGTATGGCAGCGAGGGTACCTTGAGTGATGGTGCCTACGTGCAAAATGCTCGTCAGGAGCGCTTGCTGAAGGAAGCGCGTCAAGCCATCGAGGAGGCAGGCGAGGCTGCGGCCAATATGCTGCCCTACGATTGTATAGAAATAGATGTGCGCAATGCCATTGATTTATTAGGCGAAATTACCGGTGATACAGTGCAGGATGAGATTATTAACGAGATTTTCTCCCGCTTCTGTATTGGTAAGTAAGAAAGTTGACGAAAGAGAAGTAGCTATGAGTTATATTACAGATTCCTTTGACGTTATTGTGGTGGGTGCAGGTCATGCCGGTGTGGAGGCTGCCTTAGCAGCTGCACGCTTGGGCGGCAAAACCCTCTTGGCCACGCTGTCCTTGGATAATGTGGCCTTGATGCCCTGCAATCCTTCCATCGGTGGTCCTGCCAAGGGTCATTTGGTGCGTGAATTGGATGCGTTGGGCGGACAAATGGGCCTTAGCGCCGATTTGGCCTGCATCCAAATGCGTCTTTTGAACACAGGTAAGGGCTATGCAGTGCACGCTTTGCGTGGTCAGGAGGATAAGCCCTATTACCACACTCTCATGAAAAAAATCGTGGAGGACCAGGAAAATCTGGAGCTGAAGCAGCTGATGATTGACAAGCTGCTAGTGGAAAATGGTCAGGTCGTGGGTGTAGAAGCAGAGACCGGTGAGGTGTTCGAGGCCAAATGTGTTATTTTAGCTACGGGCACTTACCTCAGAGGTCGCATTGTTTATGGCCAGGTTAATTATGAGTGCGGCCCCAATGGCCTGCGCAGTGCGCAAAAGCTGTCCTCCTCCCTTTTAGAGCATGGTGTGGAGCTGATGCGCTTCAAGACCGGCACTCCTGCTCGCATTGACGCCCGCAGCTTGGATTATAGCAAAATGGAGCCCCAATACGGTGACAGCGAGGTCCGCAATTTCTCCTTCATGAGTGATATCAAGACTAGGGAGCAGGTGCCCTGTTATTTGACCTATACTAACGAGGAAACTCATAAGATTATTCGTGCCAACCTGCACTTATCCGGCATGTTCAACGGTATGATCGAGGGCGTGGGTCCTCGCTACTGTCCTTCCATTGAGTCCAAGATTGTGCGCTTTGCCAATAAGGACCGCCACCAGCTCTTTATTGAGCCGGAGGGTCGCAGCACCAACGAAATGTATGTGCAGGGCATGAGCTCTTCTTTGCCGGCTCATGTGCAGCTGCAGTTTATGCAGACCATTCCGGGCCTAGAGCACTGCAAAATGATGCGCGCCGGTTATGCCATTGATTACGATTGCTTGAATCCCCTGCAGCTCAAGTATTCCTTGGAGCACAAGGCCATCAGCGGTCTCTTCAGTGCGGGGCAATCCAATGGTACTAGTGGCTACGAGGAGGCAGCAGCCCAGGGCTTGATGGCTGGTATTAACGCGATGATGAAGATTCAGGGTCGGGAGCCCTTGGTGCTGCGTCGTGACGAAGCTTATATTGGCGTTTTGATTGATGATTTGGTAAC
>SFRS01000122.1 GCA_004562175.1 bacterium
GCCACGGCCCTGGCCAAGCAGTACGACGCGATCCTTCCTTATCTGGAGCAACGCCGCCTCGATCCCTGGACCCACAACAAGGCCATACAGAAAGCCATTGAAAGCCGCCGGATCACACCGGAGCAAAAGGAATATCTGCGAACACTAAAATAAAAAACATCTAAGAGAGCCTTAAAGCCGGTGAGGGTTGTGCAAAAGCAGCCTTGGCCGGCTTGCTTTATATTTTCTCCTAACTTTGTCACCATTTTGCTACAAAAATGTAAGCAGTATATTTGTCAGAAAGTGATTCTTAGTGTATAATATAGTGGAGAGTATGTGTGCGGACACAGTGTACCCTAAAATAAAAGTATTTTACATTTGTACGGATATAATGCAAAACAAAAAATTGGAGGTGTATTTTTTTTGGGAAAATTTCAAAATAAAGTACAAATCATTCCCTTAGGCGGTCTGGGCGAAATCGGTAAAAACATGACTGTCTTTCGTTATGGTGATGATATGATTTTAATCGATGCCGGCTTGATGTTCCCCGAGGACGACATGCTGGGCATTGATTTAGTAATTCCTGATATAACTTATTTAATCGAAAATCAAGACAAACTCAAGGGTATCTTCTTGACTCATGGTCACGAGGACCATATCGGTGCGCTGCCCTATGTCATGAAGCAGATTGATTGCCCCGTATATGGTACCGCACTTACTCTAGGCATTTTGCAGGGGCGTTTGAAGGAAAACGGCGTGAGCTCCGACAATTGCCGCACTATTAAGCCCGGTGACAAGATTACTGCCGGTGCCTTTAAGCTGGATTTTATCCGCGTAAATCACAGCATCCCCGATGCGATTGCCATTGCAATAAATACGCCCATTGGTACGATTATTCATACGGGCGACTTTAAAATTGACCATACTCCAGTGGATGGCCAGGTGACCGAGTTTAACAAGTTTGCCGAGTATGGCGATCGCGGCGTGCTGGCGTTACTAGCCGACAGCACCAATGCAGAGCGCCCCGGCTTCACTCCCAGCGAGAAGATGGTGGGCAAGACCTTTGATGACGAGTTCCGCTATGCTAAAAATCGCATCATCGTGGCTACCTTCTCCTCCAACGTGCATCGCATCCAGCAGGTCATTGATGCAGCTATGAAATATGACCGCAAGGTGGCTGTTATCGGCCGCAGCATGGTGAATGTGGTAAGTATCGCCAAGGAGCTGGGCTATTTGAAGGCCCCTGAGGGTGAGATTATTGATATTGATGAGACCAATAATTACACTCCCGACAAGATTGTGATTATTACCACCGGCAGCCAGGGCGAGCCCATGAGCGCACTGACCCGCATGGCCATGAATGACCACAAAAAGGTGGACATTATGCCCGGCGATACGGTGATTATTTCCGCGACTCCCATCCCCGGCAACGAAAAGCTGGTGTCCCGCACCATCGACCATCTCTACAAGCTGGGTGCGGATGTTATTTACGAAAAGAGCAATGGCGTGCACGTTTCCGGCCATGCCAGCCAAGAGGAAATCAAGCTGGTGCACAATTTGGTGCGCCCGAAATTCTTCATTCCTGTGCATGGTGAGTTCCGCCATTTGATTAAGCATGCCAACTTGGCCCAAAGCCTGGGCATGCCCAAGGAAAATATTGTGATTGCCGAAAACGGCAGTGTGATTGAAATTACCAAAAACAGTATCGGTGTCAACGGCAAGGTGCAGGCCGGCAAGGTGCTGGTGGATGGCCTTGGCGTGGGCGATGTGGGCAATATCGTGCTCCGGGATCGCCGTCAGCTGTCCCAGGATGGCATTATGATCGTGGTAGTGACCATTGACAAGGAAAATTGTCATGTGGTTTCCGGTCCGGACATCGTTTCCCGAGGCTTTGTGTATGTAC
Source organism: bacterium (assembly GCA_004562175.1). Taxonomy (GTDB): domain Bacteria; phylum Bacillota; class Negativicutes; order Acidaminococcales; family Acidaminococcaceae; genus Phascolarctobacterium_A. The sequence goes on from SFRS01000122.1 coordinate 1,883, forward strand.
GTGAAGCCGAGGGACTCATGGATGAGGCAAGGGATAAGGTGCAGCTGGCCTTGGAAAAATGCGAAGAAAACGGCGTTTCCGAATGGTCTGCCATCAAATCCACCGTGCGTGACAGCTTGGGTCGCTTCCTGTACGAGCGTACCCGCCGCCGTCCCATGATTTTGCCCATTATTATGGAAATTTGATTGAGTGAGGAGCAACCAGCTTGGCTAAGAAAAAAGTGCAAAGAAAGCAACAACAGCATACTGATTCCCACACAGCAGCTTATGTAGCGGGTGGACTTTTCCTAGTGGGTCTGCTGACCGCTGCCGGCATCGTGTTGGAGGCGGAGGGTGGCTTCTTGGGCTTTGTGGCCAAGTGCGAGCTTTATCTTTTAGGTAAGGGTAGCTTTGTGCTGCCTTTGACCTGCTTTTTGCTGAGCTGGAAGCTCTTTTGGGATGGAAAGCTCGGCCTGTGGCAGAAAAAAACACTGGCTCTTTTCTTGGTGATGCTGTGCCTTTTGGGCACAGCTCATCATGTTTTTGTGCCTGTAAAAGAAGAATTGACGCCCCATTTGCTGCCTGAGGGCGGTGGACTGGTGGGTGGCCTTCTCGTGTTGCCTGCGCATCGTTATTTGGGTAATGTGGGCAGCTGGGTGGCCTTGGTGTTGGGCTGGATGTGTGCTCTTGGTCTGCTTTTGCCCGTGGGTACTATTTGGAGCTGGCTCACAGATTTAGTGGCCGCCATTACTGGCAAGAGCGACAGGGAGCTGGAGGCAGCGCTCCAACAGGAGCAGGAAAAGCCGCAAAAACAACAAAGTAAGCCCCATACGCGTAATATTTTTAAAAATGCTACTTCTAGCAAGCCTGTCCGCCCAGAGGGTAAGGATGCGATTCAAAAGGTTTATCGCAGTGGGGAGTTTGGTAGCTTTACCGATGGCATTGAAAAGAAGCGCTCCTTCAAGAGTATTTTAGGAGTGCTTGATAATCCCTACGAGAAGGAGCCTGTGAAGCAGGAGCTAGAAAAGGACCCCATTCAGTTGCCTGAATGGCAGGATGGTCCCAAAGAATTTGATCGGGAGCGCAATATTGTTTTGCGTCCCGTGATTAATTATGATACTCCGAATGCTCCTACGCCGGAAAACAAGCTAGCGGAGAGCTCCGCCCCGGAGGCTGAGGCGCAGCCGCAGCTGGTGTCCGAGCCTACTGCTGGTGAAAGCACTGCGCCCCGCAGCGTCATCCACAACGAGTATCGCCAGCCAAAGCAAGCTGCTGGCGAAGCAAAGCAGCCGGTGAAGAGCTTCGTTTTGGAGCTGGAGACAGAGACTGAGCATGAAGCGGAAGGACAAGGTGAGGCGGCTGCTGAGAGCGAGGGTGCACGCCAAATCGCTATTTATGACAGCGCTGACAAGATACAGGGTGGGGAGCCGGAGGCGAGCAAGCCTCAAGCGCAGGTTGAGCCCACGTTAGCCGCTGCCGCGGCCGACGGGGCTCAGAGCGCTGCTGCCGCCAGCGCGTATCTGCTGCCCCCGCTGGAGCTATTAAATAGCCCCAAGGTCAGCGACCCGGCTAGCTATCAGCGTGATATTATGGAGCAATGCGCCATTTTGGAGCAAACCTTGGCCGACTTCAGGGTGCGGGCCAAGGTCATCGCCGTCACCCGCGGTCCCTCCGTTACTCGCTTTGAGCTGGAGCCTGCCCCCGGTGTGAAGGTCAGCTCCGTGGTGAACTTGGCTGACGATATTGCCCTGCGCCTGGCGGCGCCGGGCGTGCGCATTGAAGCGCCCATTCCTGGCAAATCGGCTATCGGTATTGAGGCTCCCAATACAAAAAATGATACCGTGTGCTTTAGAGAGGTAGTGGAGGACGCCAAGGTGCGCTGCACTCCCT
>SFRS01000123.1 GCA_004562175.1 bacterium
TCCTGCACATTATTCCATTCATTTACAAAAAGGCATACGATGAGCAAAAGCGCGATGCCGGCAATAACCTTACGTGTAAAATTAGTGCTTGATTCCTCACGATAAATTTCTTCCAAAAAAATTACCTCCGTCTCTTGATGTGTGGCAACACTATTCCATTTTTATCTTCACTATTATACCAAATTTCTTGCTTAAAGCATATACCCCAGACCTGCAATTCACAACAAAAAATGTGAAATTTACGCATAAGTAAATATCCACCCGCTTAGCGGGTGGTTTTCATATAACAAAAAGAAGGCTACACCACAAAAGTGTAACCTTCTTTGCAAAATCAAAGATTTTTTAGCTATGCGAGACCAAATAATTATTCAGCTTAGCACAGAGCATGGTGAGGCCACCCAAAAGCCAAAAGCACAGTCCCATTTGGGTATTAAAATACACGTGGTCCGTGAGACCACCGATAGCAATACCCACTGTGGCTAGGACATAGCCCCGTCCCATGGCCTTTAGCCACAGGCTGTGGCCATGGTATGCCAGCCGCCAAGCCGCAGGCAGGAAAATCCCCCACCAAATGAGGAGGAACGCCAAAAGTCCGTGATAGCCCAGCTCTGCGCACACATTGAGGAAAATATTGTGGCAGTGATACATGATCACACTAGTATCCTCGAGATAAAAATTATAATCAGGATAGACGAAGCGATAGCCATACCAACCCACGCCCAAGGGAAAATCCTCGATCACGGAGGTTGTGCTTTCGAAATAAGCGATGCGCAAGGCGGCGGAGGTATCTTCGCCGCTGGTGATGGAGCTGAGCCGCTGCATCACCGCGGGGCCACCCACAGCCAAGGCGATGGCGCCCAGCGCCAGCACAGGGCCGAAGGCCCTGCGGCAAAAGAGCACGCAAAAGGCTAGCAGCATGGCGGCGCAGGCCAGCCAGTTGCCACGACTGTAGGTATAGAGCAAGCACAGCGCTGCCAAAGCGCCCGTGGCCGCGAAGGCGGCCCGCCAGCGCTTGCAGTCCTTGGTCATGTTGAAAAAAGCCGTACAATAGGAAATGACCAGCACTAAGTATCCCGCCAAAATGTTAGGGTTGACCAAGGTGGAAAAAACACGTACCTTCAAATCAGGGAACTGGTCCGGGTCGGACCAAATGCCCTCACCGGCCACGCCCAAAGCCTTTTGGGCGATGCCGATGAGGCTCACCAGCATCGACACGGCCAAGAATGCACCGATGAGCTGCAGGGGACGGGGCAGCGCGCTAAAACGTACCCATAAGCCTTGCACACCGCCAGTAAGTTTCCCATTACAACCAGCAGCTCTTGCCCCAGCACCTACGCCTCTATAATCCAGCTTTGCCGTTGACTCTTCACCTGTGCCACCCTTAGATGTGTCCCCAAAGACCTGCGGCCTTTGCCATCCGTACCGCAGCAGCACGAAAAAAAGCGCACTATACTGTCCCGCCACGTACACAAAATTCCAAGAAGAAATGAACTGATTCTTAGAAAAATGCAAGGACACTACGCCGATGACGAGCAGCGCATACAAAGCCAGCTGCTGCCAATCCTTCAGCACGCAGGGCTGCCGTCGTCCCTTCACATAGGCCACCAGAGCCGCCGCCACAAAGGTCACGCCCACGCAAAAGGCCGTGAACTCCTGATGCAGCGGAATAACAGCCACCGTAAACAGCAGCATATAATATATTTTGTTCTCTAAATAATCCACAATTTGTTTCATATTCACTCTAAACAACAATTCACTATAAATGTAGCCAACGAATCCTAAGCAACCAACAACTTAACAACCAAACCAAATACTAAAATGAGTAAATATAATAGTTCACGGAGTCATTGAGGTTTTAGCCAATGAGTCGTTGGAACAACAGCAGCAAGTGTCTCGAAAACCAAAAGCTCCCTGCGAACAAATTCTGACCGCAGCTGCGTCGTTGTTCCCGACGAAATTGGCGTTAAGAAACCTCATTTGACGGAGAGAACTATTACATTTACGAATTACACACCTTAATTCATCTTACTTCTCTGTTCCAATAACATCTTCTTAAACTCACCGACTAAATACAGACTTCCACACACGCAGACAACGCCATCAGTACCCGCGCCCTCAATAGCAAGCTTATAGGCCTCTGCCAAATCCGCCACCGGAATCGCATTGGGCCCTACCAGCTTCGCCAAATCAACCGCCTCCGCCGCACGATAGCCCTGATCCGCACGCACAGTGTACACCACATCATCGCCATGAATCAAGGTCTTGATGACGCCGCTCATATCCTTGTCCCCCATCATGCCAAAGACAAAATGCACCTTCTGTCCCGGATAATACTTGTCCAAGGCCTTGCGCAGCGCCTCCGCACCATTGGGATTGTGAGCGCCATCCAAAATAATATCCGGATGCTGATGAATACGCTCCAAGCGTCCCGGCCACAGCGTATTGGCCACACCGATATGCAAGGCCAGCTCGTTAATGCGGTCATCCTGCTTGGAAACTAATTTGGCAGCCACAATAGCTACACTGGTATTTTTAATCTGGTGCTCGCCTGGTAATTTAATTTCGTACTCGGAGCTATAAGTGTTACCAGCGTAAAGAGTAAATTTTTGCCCCTCCATGGAGCTGGTGACTTCCTCACCGCGAAAAGCCTTGCCATAAAGATAAACAGGCGCTTCCTTGAACATGGCAAAGCTGATAATGGGTCCCAAGGCTTCATTGCCTTCTGCTGCTGTGACCACGGGCACCTTTTCCTTGATAATGCCAGCTTTTTGCATAGCAATACGCTCAATGGTTTTGCCGCAGCGGTCCGTATGGTCCAAGGCCACATTGGTAATAACGCTGACCACAGGGGTAATCACATTGGTGGAGTCCCACAAGCCGCCCATGCCCACCTCGATTACCGCGTAATCGACCTTGTTCAAATAGAAAAACAGGAAAGCAGCAGCAGTCAAAATCTCAAATTGGGTGGGCTGCTCACAGACACCCTTTTTCACCACGCTGTCCGCCGCCACCTTTACAGCGGAGATAACAGTGGCAAAATCATCATCACTAATATCCTTGCCATTCTTCCGCTAAATCTACATTCGGGCGCAAAGGTAGGGATTCTATTGAAAACGATAAGGAATTTCCGGGCGTAAGTAATCTATATCCAGATAGGGAATATGGGGATAGATCAGGTCCAAATAGCGCAGATCGAGAGGTCCCGGCACCTCCTCAATCCACACGCGTGCCACACCCTGCTGTTTGAAATCCAGCAACTCTGCCGCCCGCTCAGAGACATCTATCAGACGCTTGCGGCTACGGGGACCTCGATCGGTCACGCAGACAATCACGCTCTTCCTGTTTTTCAAATTGGTCACCCGTAGGAACGTACCAAAGGGATAGGTACGATGGGCTGCCACCAACTCCTCCTTATTATGAATCCGGCCACTGGAGGAGACACGCCCATGAAAACGGCCATGGTAATAAGACGCAAGTCCCTCCGTTTGTGCCCATACCTGGCTGCCCTTCGCACACGCGAAAAGGAGGATCAGCCAACAGCACAAACGGAGAGACTTGCTTAGCATATCATTACACGAACAGGCTTATTGCAAAAGCTGTCCCTGATACTCACCCGTCAAGCTCTTCAAGAAAGCGATAATCTTGCCCAACTCCGCATCGGTCACGTCATGACCAATCTCAAACTCATGCATGATGCGAACGGCATCTTCAATGGTCTCAATGGAGCCATCGTGCATGTACGGAT
>SFRS01000124.1 GCA_004562175.1 bacterium
CCAGCAATGTTAAATCATCCTTCACGCTGATTTCCACATCCACATAAATACGACTACCAAACATGCGGGTGTTTAAAGAGTCCATGTGCTCCACCCCCGGCACACGCTCGATGAGCCCCTCCAGCTCCTTGGTGGTTTCCTCATCGCAGGAATGGTCCACCATTTTGTCCATGGCATCCTTGAATACTTCATAGGCAGCCTGTAAAATCATCAGACAAATGATCATACTGGCGATGGGGTCCAGCACAGGATAGCCCATGCGTGCGCCCAAGATACCCACGAAGGAGCCAATGGAAGACAAGGCGTCACTGCGATGATGCCAAGCATCGGCCATGAGTGCACCAGAATTAATTTTCTTTGCGGCGTTACGAGTGTACCAGAACATACCTTCCTTCACTACAATGGAGAGCACTGCAGCCCACAGAGCCAACTGGCCCGGCACCACTAAATCCTCAGCATTGGTGTTGAAAACCTTTTCATAACCACTGTAGCCTATACCAATAGCCACCAAAGTCAGCATGCAGGCCAAAATGATGGCTGCCACGCATTCCATACGCTCGTGTCCGTACTGATGCTCCTCGTCCGAAGCCTTGTTGGACATTTTCACACCGGCCATGACCACAAAGGTACTGAAAACATCGGAAGCGGAGTGAATACCATCGGAAATCATGGCAGCGGAATGAGCCACAAAGCCCGCCGCCAGCTTAGCCAAGCTCAAAACCAAATTGGCTACGATACTGTTCAGGGAAACCACCATGGCAACCCTTTCTTCTTCACTAGCAAATTGCATAAATAAAACCTCCTCATAGATTAGTCTCTGCACACAGGCTAAATAAAGAAAGCGCCTGCGGAATAGTAATACACTGTCCCGCAGACGCTTATTTTTTAGTCTGCTGCCCAAAGGGCCCGGCTGCAAAAACCTCATGGAGGTAGACCGCCTGATCAGTTTGTACTGTAGCAAAAAAATCGCAGTGCAAAGAGATTATACGTAGTATAAGCGGTTAGCAGTAGCTTTGTCAATACTTTTTTATTCTTCCGGAGAGATGCGCACGCAAGATGCCATCACCGCATTATGCCAGCCCAACAAAAGCTTTTCACGCTTCGCTTCATCCATGTTGGGAGCAAAGGTTTTAGCAATTTCATGGTTTTGCTTGATGGATTCCTTGCTTTCCCAATAGCCCACAGCCAAGCCTGCCAAATAAGCAGCGCCCATAGCGGTGGTCTCGATAGTAGTCGGACGAGCCACCTTGGCATTCATGATATCAGCCTGGAACTGCATGAGGAAATTGTTGGCGCAGGCACCACCATCCACCTGCAGGGAGGCCAGCTTAATACCACTGTCCTCCTGCATGGCCTGCAGCACATCATTTACTTGGTAAGCAATGGATTCCAGAGTAGCACGCACAATGTGGTTGCGGTTGACGCCACGAGTCAAGCCCACAATAGCGCCACGAGCATATTGGTCCCAATAGGGAGCCCCCAAGCCCACGAAAGCCGGAACCATGTAGCAGCCATTGGTATCCTCAACTGCGGTAGCCAGTGCTTCGGATTCAGCGGAGGTGCGGATAATGCCCAGCTGATCCCGCAACCATTGCACAGCCGCACCAGCCACGAAAATGGAGCCCTCCAAGGCATATTCTACTTTTCCATCCACACCCCAGGCAATAGTAGTAACAAGACCATTTTTAGAAGCCACGGGCTTTTCGCCAGTATTCATCAAAAGGAAGCCGCCCGTACCATAGGTATTTTTAGCTTCACCGGGAGCAAAACAGGTTTGACCAAAGAGAGCACATTGTTGGTCCCCGGCAGCGCCACAAATAGGAATTTGATGTTCAAAAAGGCGGGTATCTGTCTGTCCATAAACACAGCTGGAGGGCTTAACCTCCGGGAGCATCTCCTTGGGCACATTCAGAATGTCAAGAATTTCAGCATCCCATTGCAGCTGATGAATATTATACATCAAGGTACGAGAAGCGTTGGAATAGTCGGTCACATGCACCTTGCCCCCGGTCAGCTTCCAAATAATCCAGGTATCAATGGTACCAAAGAGCAGACGACCTGCATCCGCCTTTTCCCGTACACCAGGAACATTTTCTAAAATCCAATGCAGCTTGGTTCCGGAAAAATACGCATCCAAAACAAGGCCTGTTTTCTCGCGGAACATATCAGCATACCCCTTGGCCTTTAAGGTATCACAATATTCGGCAGTGCGGCGGCATTGCCATACAATGGCCTTATACACGGGGCGTCCTGTCACCTTATCCCACACCACAGTGGTTTCACGTTGATTGGTGATACCGATGCCTGCAATATCCTCAGGAGTAACATTCAGCTTGCTCATAGCCTCGTACATGAGGCCTAATTGGGTAGCCCAAATTTCTTCGGCATCATGCTCCACCCAACCAGGCTGGGGAAAATATTGAGTAAACTCTTTTTGAGCAACACTGCATATTTCACCCTCATGATTAAAGAGGATGGCGCGGCAGCTAGTGGTACCCAAATCTAGAGCCATAATATATTTCTTATTCATGTAGTCACTTCCTTTTTAGAGATTGGGCAGGAACATAATCAGGCCTGGCCAATAGGTTACAATAAGCAGAGTAATCAAAAGGGCAATAATAAACGGCAGACACTCCTTCATGAAATTACCCAAGGATGTCTCGGTAATAGCGCACACCGTGAACATCATGGAGCCAAAGGGCGGTGTTAAGCCACCGATCATAATGTTGACGATACAAATGATACCAAAATGCACCGGGTCAACGCCTAGCTGCGTCACAACAGGTACCAGTAAGGGGGACAGAATAATCAAGGCCGCGCCACCTTCGAGAAACATACCCAAAACCAAAAGCAGCACATTGATTAAAGCCAGCATAACATAAGGATTACGAGTGAAGTCCAGCATACCTGTAGTAATAGCTTGAGGAATGCGCTCCCAGTTCATATAGTAGCCAAAGAAGGAAGCTGCCACGATGATCAAGGTTACAGAGGCAGTACCATAAATGGTCTCCTTCATAATGGGCCACAGATGATCCCATTTCAAGCGTCTATAAATTACTGCACCAACGAAAATACAATAAACGACTGCCACAGCACCTGCTTCAGAGGGAGTGAACATGCCCATGCGCAGGCCGGCAATAATGCCAAAGGGGAAGAGTAAGGCCCAAATGGAGTCCTTGAGCTGAGCCAAAATTTCACCCAATGTAGCTCTGCGTTCACGGGTAGCCTTGTAGCCACGTTTTTTAGAAATAATATGCACCGTCAGCATCAAGGCTAACGCCATCAAAACACCGGGCACATAACCGGCGATAAACATCTTAGTTACAGAAACGTTAGCGATTAAAGCATAAATAATCAGGTTAATACCGGGCGGAATAACGGGAGTAACCGCGGAGGAAGCAGCAGTAATGGCTGCGGCAAAGCCCTTGCTGTAGCCACGCTTTTCCATTTCCGGCACCAGCATTTTGGATTGCATAGCTGCGTCGGCGTTGGCGGAGCCGGACACGCCGCCCATCAAGAGGGACAGCAGCACATTGACCTGGGCCAAACCACCACTAAAATGACCAGTGAGCACCTCAGTGAATTTCAAAAGCTTTTCGCTGATACCGGCGAAGTTCATAATACTGCCAGCCATAATGAAGAAGGGAATGGCTAACAGCGGGAAGGATTGACAGCTTCTGATAATGCTTTGGAAAAGCAAATGGG
>SFRS01000125.1 GCA_004562175.1 bacterium
ATGTGGCTGTATAAATGAGGAAGAATGAATGAATCAAGAAAAGGATATTTATATCTTGGGCATTGAAAGCAGCTGTGACGAAACGGCTGCCGCCGTAGTGAAAAATGGGCGCGAGGTTTTGAGCAATATTATCTCCTCCCAAATCGTCATCCACCGCAAGTTTGGCGGCGTAGTGCCCGAAATCGCTTCGCGTAAGCATATCGAAAATATCATGCCCGTCATTGACGCCGCTCTGCGGGAGGCACAGGTGACCTTGGAGCAAATCGATGCTGTGGCCGTGACCTATGGTCCAGGCTTAGTGGGTGCTCTTTTGGTGGGACTGTCCGCTGCCAAATCGCTGGCTTGGGCGGCCAACAAGCCCCTCATCGGTGTCAATCATTTGGAAGGGCATGTGTTTGCCAATTTTTTGGCAGACGAAGAGCTGCAGCCTCCCTTCATGGCTTTGGTGGTCAGCGGTGGTCACACGGCTCTTTTGAAGGTAACAGGCTACAACAGCTTTGAGCTTTTGGGACAAACCCGTGATGACGCTGCGGGAGAGGCCTTTGACAAAATCGCCCGCGTTATGGGGCTGCCCTATCCCGGTGGTCCGGAAATCGAGCGTTTGGCCTTGGGCGGCAATGATGAAGCTATGCATTTTCCGCTGGCTAAGCTGGATAAGCCCTATGAATTCAGCTTCAGTGGCTTGAAATCAGCGGTTATCAACTATTTGCACAATCAAGAGCAAGCCGGTAGAGAAGTTAATCGCAGCGATGTGGCCGCCTCCTTCCAAAGGGCAGTGGTGGATGCTTTGGTGAAGCAGGCAGTGCTGGCCATGCAGGCTACGGGCTATAAGAAAATCGTGTTGGCCGGGGGTGTGTCTGCCAACAAAACGTTGCAAAACACGCTGGCTGCCGCTATGGAGGGCATTGGCGCCCAATTGGTGCACCCAACGCCAATACTCTGCACCGACAATGCGGTGATGATTGCCTGTCGTGGCCATTTTATGTATCAGGCAGGCATGGAAAGTCCACTGGATTTGAACGCTGTTCCATCTCTCAAGCTGGGGTGAACAGATATGCAAGCAGTGGAAAAGCCTGTGGATAATGTGGATAGATTAGAGAAAATAGCCTAAAAAAGCCATTTTTCCGGTGGATAAAGCTGTGGATATGGTGGATAATTTAGTGGATTGTTCCAAATTTCTGTGGAAAGGACAGATTTGGAAAGAAGAGGGGAAACATGCTGAGTAATTTAACAGCAGAACAAAAAAATAGTTTACAAACCATGCAAGCCGTTTTGGGTTTAGCCGCGGATATGGCCCATGGCATGGTCACACTTTATCTTCCCAGCGAGGATAAAAAGTTTTTGAATATCTATAAGCAGGAGCAGCCACGCACTCAAAGGGGCAGCGTGCGCCCTGATATGACGGGACGCCGCGTGCGGGTGGTGGAGGAGCCCTTGGTGGCTCGTGCCATCATGAAAAATATTCCCGTGCGTGGTAAACGAGAATGGGAGCTGGGCGTCTTCAATAGTATGGAAGTGTTTCCTCTGCGTGACGCGCGGGGCAAATGCTATGCCGCCATCAGCTTCGAAAGCTCCAGCCCCGATGACATCATCATGGCCCAAAGTATGGAGCTGATTTGCAACATGCATCAGGGTTTGGTGGGTAACGAGCATTATAAGCGCATGGAGCCCTCCGATGGTATCATGGTGGTGGACCCCAACAAGCTCATCATTGCTGCCAATAATCGTGCCAAGCATATGTTTGACGTGATGGAAATTCCCCAGCTTATCGGCTGTCGTACCAATGATGTAGCTATCAACTGGCCCTTGGTGGGCATGGTTATGGACACGGGCACAGCGGAAAGCAAGGAGTTCACCATGCACGATTTGCTGCTGTCCATGCGCGTGCTGCCGGTGGTGCCGAGGCCCAAGGGAGGATGTGCCATCGTCATCCTGCAGGACATCACGGAGCTGCGCAAAAAGGATGAGGAGCTGCTAATTAAATCGGTGGTCATCAAGGAAATCCATCATCGGGTGAAGAACAATCTGCAGACCATTGCTAGCCTCTTGCGTTTGCAGGAGCGGCGCGCTCAATGTGGCGAAACTCGCTTGGTGCTGCGGGACTGCATCAGCCGCGTCAACAGCATAGCCATCGTGCACGAATATTTATCCCAGCAGGATTCCGGACTCATCGACGTGGGCAAGGTGGCCAAGGGCATTTATCAGGCTATTATGAGTAGCATGCTGGACCCTGATTTCAAGCTGGAGGCAGAGTTTAAGGCGGACGAGGTGCAGCTGCCCTCGGACAAGGCTACCAGCATCGCCTTGATTTTAAACGAGCTTTTACAGAATACCATTGAGCATGCCTTTGAGGATCGCACTAGGGGTAAGCTGCAGGTGAGCTTTGCTGAGGAAGCAGAGGGATATGTTTTGTCCATTGCCGATGATGGCATTGGTCTCCCCGAGGGCTTCCAAATTACCGGCCACGGGAGCCTAGGACTAAAAATTATTAAAACTATGGCAGAATCTGATTTGCAGGGCTCTTTTACCTTGACTAATAGGGCTGAAGGCGGTACACTTGCATTAGTAAAGATACCGAAGGCAGGTGAAAAATAATGTTGAAGAAATTGAAGATACTCTTGGCAGACGACGAAGCTATCCTGCGCCTTGACTTGCGTGAGATGCTGACCGATGCCGGACATGAGGTCATTGGTGAAGCTGCCAACGGCGAGGAAGCCGTGAAGCTGGCTCGGGAGCTGAAGCCGGAATTCATCATCATGGATGTGAAGATGCCAGTGATGGATGGCTTGACTGCTGCCAAGCTCATTGCGGCTGATAATATTGCGCCGGTGCTGCTCTTGACAGCCTATAGCCAGCAGGATATTGTGGAGAAGGCCTCTGAGGCCGGTGTTATCGCCTATTTGGTAAAGCCCATTCGCGAGGAACAGCTTTTCCCGGCTATGGAAATCGCCGAAAAGCGCTTCCAGGAGATGCAAAAGCTCAATGCGGAGCTGGCCCAATTGAAGGAAAGCCTAGAAACCCGCAAGCTTTTGGACAGAGCCAAGGGCATTTTGATGGCGGCCCACGGCATGACCGAGCAGGAGGCTTATCGCAAGATGCAGCAATTTAGTATGGCTAAAAGAATTTCCCTGAAGGCTTTGGCAGAGAGCATTATCGCCGCAGCTGCCAAAAGAAGTTGATATAGATGCATTATTAGCAGGTACGTTGCTTTTGTGGACGCGGGCCTGCTATATTTTTTTACAGAAAAGTCATTTGCATTTTGCCTGTCAGCGTGGTACAATCTATACGAAGCAAGCATATAGCTTATTCTTGTTTTATTTTAGAGGGTGTGCAGTGTTTTGGTGTACTCTCTACCTCAGTACGGGGATGTACTGGTTTCGACGGGGATAGGTGGTGTATGATAAGCGAGCCGTGGTCTGGCACACGTTAACTGTTGGGACGTTTAAATATAAACGCTGATAAAGAATACGCTTTAGCAGCTTAACTGCTAACTGTCTTCTGAGCTCCTCCTACAGGCGAGGAAAGACAGTCACTATGTGGGATACTTTAAGGCTGACGCCTGTAAGCCTTTAAGGAAACTCTACAGGATAGCAACTCGAGGGCCCGTCGATAGGCAATTGGGAAGCGAAATAAAATATGTCGTCTGCGCTCGG
>SFRS01000126.1 GCA_004562175.1 bacterium
AGTCCCTTCATTGGTCGCTTGGACGATATTGGCGAAAATGGCGTGCAGCTGGTAGACAATATTGTCAAAGCCTTCAAACTTTATGGCATTGAGACCGAGGTTATTGCTGCCAGCATCCGCAACATTGAGCATGTGGAAAAGGTGATGCTCACCGGCTGCCAGATCGCCACCATTCCTACCAAGGTTTTGGCGCAAATGATTAACCATCAGCTGACCGACAAGGGCTTGGCGCAGTTTATGGCTGATTATCAAAACTCTTTGAAATAATAATTTGCTCCCCTTAGTCCGAGCAGACTAGGGGAGCTTTCGCTTTTGTAAGGTGATAAGGTTGATTAGTATGAAAAAAATAGGAGCTTTGGCCGTTGCTTTGCTCGCCAGCTGTACTTTGTGGACCTCTGCCGAGGCTGCTCCTTCTGTAAGAATTACGCAAATGCCTTTAAGCGTGCCTGAGGACTATGTAGCAGCAACACCATCTGCAAAATTCAAGGCCAGCGGACCAACACTGCTGTTTTCCGATAGTCCGGAAATGGTCTATCACAATGGCATTCTTTATCGAGATACAGTGCAAGGCAAGGTGCGCTTATTCTTTCATCATGTGAACGCAGTACAGGGAACAAAAAAGTTGGCTCTTGTGCTGAAAAATGCAAAAATGCGTCCTGTGCATTACAAAGTAACACGCCAAGGTGTGGATGGACCTGGTTATAATTATATGGCTGTGGGCAAGGAATCCCAACGCAAGTATTTCGCCACGGAAGAACAAAGGCTTTCAAGTGGCAGCCTTGGCTTTGGCAGGTCTTTGGAGTTGCTCAGTGGCAGGGGAATGCTTTTGGAGACAGACCAGCTGCTCACCGGTACCATCGATTTGGAGCTGGACCGCCCTGCACAAATTAGCATTTTGATGTGTGAGCCCCAAGCTGACGTGGAGCTTTTTAATGAGAATGCTTCTATCCAGCCCATGGATGAGCATCCTTTACGTGGAACTTTTGCCAAGAGTGATTGGGAATACACTGTTAAACAGCCCATATCAGGGAACAAGCCTTTAAAGCTGAAGCTGGCTGGTACAGATGCCGAAGGCTATATCAAGGGTGTGGACAAGACAACCGGCTTACCCGCGGAAAATTATGGGAACTATGGCGTTATTTATAAGGTGAATTTCACTGTAGCAAGCGAAAGACCCATAAGCTTTATTTTAAATCCTATTGGCGGATATTTTGCAGGCTATGGAGTTTTGGAGCATGATGGACAGCGTGAGCTCCTTGCGTTGCCAGAGTACGATTTATGCTTGGGTGAAACGATAGAGGAGGCTGTGGAGCTTGGTAGGCTGAAAAGTGGCAAATACAGCTTTATTTGGTCGCCACCGGGAGCATCCAATCTGCCCATAGAGCTCATTTGGCGGGAGAGCAAAAGTAGATTTCGTCAATAAGAAGTAGCGCTTACGGTATACTACGCCGATTTTAAATACTGTACGTAACACGTTAGGAATAATTAAGCTAACAAAAAAGACTGTCGTAAATCTCTATAGTCAAGAGAGAACGACAGTCTTTTTTATGCTCATTATGCTCAATGAAAGCCTAGCATCAGGCCGACGTGACGCACGATGAAGGCAACTACCCAGGCGATACCTAGTTCGTAGGCGATAATGGCCGCCGTACTGGAGCGAGAGTCCAGCTCCTTGCGCATGGTAGCAAGAGAAGCAACGCAGGGCGGGTAGAGAAGGCAAAAAACTAAAAAGGTATACGCTGTCAGTGGCGTGAACAGATTGGGCAAATTCACGTTGCCGTTAGCATCCACAGCTAGCACGGAAAGGGTGCTGATGACGACCTCCTTAGCGGTGATGCCTGTTATCAGCGCGGTGGACATGCGCCAATCCCCAAAGCCTAAGGGAGCGAAGATGGGAGCGGTGATTTTGCCAATTTCTGCAATAATACTAGCATCACTGTGTACCATATAAAATTGAGAATTAAAGTTTTGCAAAAACCAGACAATGATGCTGGCCATGAAAATTACAGTGAAGGCCTTGTGAATGAAGTCCTCAGCCTTTTCCCACATGTGCATCAAAATGCTGCGTCCGGTGGGCATGCGATAGGCAGGGAGCTCCATAACAAAGGGGACGGGCTTACCGCTGAAGATAAAGCTGTTCAAAAGCGCGCCTGTGAGCACGGCGATGATGACGCCCAAAAGGTAAATGGAAAGCATGACCAGCGCTCCCGTGTGGGGAAAGAAGGCGCCAATGAAAATGCCATAAACGGAAAGCTTGGCGCTGCAGCTCATGAAGGGCGTGAGCATGATGGTCATTTTGCGGTCCCTCTCACTGGCCAAGGTTCTGGTGGCCATGATGGCAGGAACGCTACAGCCAAAGCCGATAATGAGGGGGATAAAGGAGGAGCCGGAAAGACCAATCTTGCGCAGGAGCTTGTCCATCACAAAGGCCACGCGGGACATGTAACCACTGTCCTCCAAAAGAGAAAGGAAGAAGAACAGGGTGACAATGGTGGGAATGAAGGAAAGCACACTGCACACACCGGCAAAAACACCATCAATAATGAGTGAATGCATGGCGGGATTGATGCCCCAACGGGAAAGAGCTGCATCGGCGGAGGCGGTGATGCCATCCAGCGCTTGGCTCAAAAGCCCACTTAAAAAGGCGCCAATGACGTCAAAGGTCAAATAAAAAACTGCACCGATAATCAAAATAAAAATCGGAATGCTCAAATACTTGTGAGTCAAATAATAGTCCAAACGCACGCTGCGGCGTTGAGCCTCTGTGTCCTGGGGCTTATGCACGGTACGAAAGCACAAACCCTCAATATATGCATAGCGCATGTCTGCCAAGGCAGCTTCCCTGTCCGTGTTAAGGGCATTTTCCATTTCTTGGGTAAAATGACCCACAATGTCTCTTTCGTTGGGTGAGAGCTGTAGCTCCTGCATGATATCCTCGTCACCCTCTAAAAGCTTAGTAGAGGTGAATCGCAGGGGCAACCCTTTACGCCGTACCTTTTCTTCAATAAGGTGGGCCACAGCATGAATAGCTGTGTGTACAGGACCGGAGCAAAAATCAAGACGCTTGGGCAACGTGGCATCCTGAGCAACAGCCACAGTGCGTTTAATCAGCTCAGCCACACCTTCACCACTATTGGCCGTGATGGGAACAACAGGAATAGTGAGCTGCTCCTCTAGGGCCTTGATATCGATGCTGCCACCACTGACTGTGAGCTCGTCCATCATATTTAAGGCCAAAACCATGGGAATATTGAGCTCAATAAGCTGCAATGTCAAATACAAGCTGCGTTCAATATTAGTGGTGTCAATAACATTGATAATGGCGCTGGGTTTATTATAGAGCAATAAGTCCCGTGTAACAATTTCCTCCGAGGTATAGGGGGAGAGGGAATAAATACCTGGCAAGTCGATAACAGTAATATCGGCATTGGCACGCAGGGCACCCTCCTTTTTTTGAACTGTTACACCTGGGAAATTGCCAACATGTTGATTACTACCGGTTAAGTAATTAAATAAAGTGCTTTTACCACAATTTTTGTTGCCAACTAAAGCAAAATGCAGCTTCATCCTTCCTCATCCTCCACCAAAACTGTAATTTTGCTAGCTTCAGAGGCGCGCAGGGTCAATTCATAACGACGAATATAAATCTCTAG
>SFRS01000127.1 GCA_004562175.1 bacterium
TTTCGCCGTGAAGCCCCAGGTGGCACCGGTGGCCTTGACGCCGGAGCTGGTGGCTTGCATGAAGAAGGGTGCATGGGTGCTGTCCATCATGGGCAGCGTCAGCATTGCTCAGCTCCATGAATATGCGCCGGGCTTTGCTGTGATTCGCACTATGCCCAACACTCCCTTGGCTGTGGGCGCAGGCATGACGGCCATTTGCTGTGATGAGGCTGTGACCGAGTCCATGCGCGCTGACGCAGCGGCGATTTTTAGCAGCTGCGGCGAGATTGAATTTGTGGACGAAAAGGCCATCGAGGCTATCACCGCCATCAGCGGCTGTGGCCCTGGCTATTGTTTTGTGATTATTGATGCTCTGGCGGACGCAGGGGTGCGGGCAGGCCTGCCCCGGGCGCTGGCCATCAAGCTTGCGGCCCAGACCATGGCGGGCAGTGGCAAGCTGTGCGTGGAAAGCGGTCTGCATCCGGCGCAGCTGAGGGATCAGGTAACCAGCCCCGGTGGCACCACCATCGCCGGCATCCATGCCCTGGAAAACCACGGCGTGCGCGGTGCTTTTTATGACGCTGTCATGGCAGTGTTAGCCCGTAGCCAAGAGCTGCAGAGTAAATAGGAAGAATATATGGCAGATAGAGAGAAAATACTACGTTATTTCAAGGCCAGCGGCGACGAGCAGCTGGCGGCCAAGCTGCTTGATTTGGCAGAGGGTGCCAACAAAAGCCGCAAGTTTCGGGTCAGCGAATTTTTGGACCCTCACGCCTACAATGTGGCCGAAATCGTGGCTGCCAATTTTGACAATGTCAAAATTGAAGCGGACGGGGGCTTTGCCAATGCGGAGCGTGTGAAGGTGGCTTTTGTGGCCGAGGACTTTTACGGCCAGCCGGATTTTGGCATGGCCTACTTTTTGGCAGCTTGGGATAAGCGCTATTATGATTTGTCCCATCGGGATATTTTAGGTGCCTTCATGGGCACGGGCTGCAAGCGCGAAGCGCTTGGGGATATTGTCTTTGTGCCCGAAGGGGCACAATTCGTGGTGGAAAAAGCCTTGGTTAACTACCTCAGTGGCAATTTGACGCAAATTGGCGCTGCACCGGTGACGCTTACAGAAATTCCAAGGGAGGAATTGCTGCAGAAGGAAGAAAAGGTGAAGGTTATTAGCGCCACAGTGGCGGATTTACGCTTGGACGCAGTGGCGGCCGCAGGCTACGGCGTGAGCCGAAGCCGTATGGCCGAGGAAATCAAGAGCCTGAATGTGAAGGTGAACTGGCAGGAAGCCAAGAAGGCGGCGCAGCCGGTGAAGGAGGGCGATGTGCTGTCCTTCAGAGGGCGCGGTCGGGTTGAGGTAGCCGAAATTCGCGGTACTACGAAAAAGGGACGCATCAGCATTACGCTGAAGCGTTATATTTAAGAAAAGGGAGGACACAAGATGCTAACTCCTGAGGATTTAAAGAAGAAAACATTTTCTAAGGGCTTCCGTGGCTACGAAACAGCTGAGGTGGACAAGTTTATGCAGGAGCTGATCAAGGAGTATAATTATTTATACCTTGACAATCTGCAGCAAAAGGAGACCATCGAAAGAGTCAGCTCTAAGCTGGAGTACTATCAGCAGATGGAGGCTACCATGCAAAGCACGCTGACGGTGGCCCAAGAAACTGCCGACGAGGTGAAGGCGGCCAGCGAGAAAAAGGCGGCTCTTTTGGAGCAGGAAACTGCAGTGAAATGCGAGCAGCAGCTGGCAGATGCCAAGGCAGCTGCGAAAAAGCTGCATGAGGAAGCTATGGCTCATGCAGAGAATTTGTACAACCAAACCAAGGTGAAAACAGATAATATGCTGCAGGCTACCATGGTAGAGTGTAATAATTTGCGGGATGAGGCTAAGGCTTACGCGGACGAGCTGCGCCGTAATGCACAGCTTGAAGTAGATAAGCTGCGCCTGAGCACCGAGGATATGTGCAAAAAGCGGGGCAATACGGCGGCAGCCGAGGCCAACAAGCTGTTGGATGATGCGCGCAGCGAGGCCGGCAGAATGATGCTGGAGGCCAACACCAAGTATCGCCAAATCGTGGGCGATGCGGAGGAAAAGAGCCGTAAGATTATTTTTGATGCGGAATCCCGCGCTTCTGTAGCCCAACAAAGCTATGAAAACCAAGTGAAAAAATCCCTGTTGCACTGCAAAAATATGCAGCATTTGTTGGAAACCCAGCTGGAGCTGGTGAAAAATTTCACCAAACAGGCGGAAGAATAAGGTGGTGGGTGCATGATTATTTTGGTGCGACATGGAGAAGCAACCCACCATACCCAACATTTGACCGGAGGCTGGACCGACTCCGTATTGACGGACAAGGGACGGGCACAGCTTCAGGCAGCAGCAACTATGCTGGCTCGAGATTTTGCCGGGCGCAAGGAAAAGCTGCGTATTTTGGCCAGCGATTTGAAGCGTGCTGCTGAATCTGCCCAAATTTTGGCCAATGCCCTGCACATGGAGGAGGCAATTGAGTATTGTTCGTTTTTGCGAGAGAAAAATAATGGTATTGCCGCCGGTATGACCGAGGAGGAGGCCAAAAAGATTTTTCGCAAGCCGGTCACGGAACAGGAGCTACATCATCGCAATTATCCCGGTGGTGAGACCCGCACAGAATTTTATGAGCGCAATGTGCAGGGGCTCTGGAGCTGTGCTGATGTGGAAAAGGAAAATCTCTTGATAGTTGCTCATAAGGGTACGTTGCAGAATATTATTTTCAAATGGCTGGGCATGGATATGCCTAAGGTCGTGGAGTGTAATTATTCTGTGGATATTGCGCCTGCCAGCATTACGGTTTTGGGCATCAATAAATGGCATGAGCATACGATTTTCCGTCTCAATGATGTTAGTCATTTGAATCAGGGGCGTGGCTTTGGTATTTTCGGATTTAAATATGAGAAAAAATAGCCTGGCACAGCTTTGAGCCGAGGCTTGGTTGGGTGTTGCTAAAAATTAGCTGCATGAGTTGACTTTTGCCAGCACCTAATATATAATTAAAAGAGTTTTTAATAGCGTAACATGATGAACAAGACAGTAGCCTGCCGCGTGGCAAAAGCGAGTCGGGGAGGGTGCGAGCCCGGCCAGAAGCAACGCAGGTGAAAATCACTTGGGAGTGGATGTGGCGAAGCTAGTAGCTGCATACGGGAGCGCCCGATAAAGCGCATACGAGTGGCAGAGCTTTTGCTTTGTCATGAGGGTGGTACCACGGAGTATTGTAAGTATAGCTTCGTCCCTTACGGGACGGGGCTTTTTTATTTGTCTGTGGCCCTTGCTCGCTGTTTTTCTTTTCTATATATACATTTTTAAGCGGTTATTTTGGAGGTTATGAGTAATGGATTATGGTAAGACACTGAATCTGCCTGAAACAGAGTTCCCCATGCGCGCTGGACTTCCCCAACGCGAGCCCGACTTTTTGAAATTCTGGCAGGAAAACGATATTTATAACAAGAAGCAAGCCCTGCATGCAGGTCATCCCAAGTTTGTATTGCATGATGGCCCTCCCTATGCCAATGGCAAAATTCACA
Organism: bacterium; assembly: GCA_004562175.1. Lineage (GTDB taxonomy): Bacteria > Bacillota > Negativicutes > Acidaminococcales > Acidaminococcaceae > Phascolarctobacterium_A. The sequence continues at coordinate 3,541 of SFRS01000127.1, forward strand.
TGGGCACTGCCTTGAACAAGATTTTGAAGGACATCATTGTAAAATACAAATATGCCCAAGGCTTTGATACCCCTTATGTACCCGGCTGGGATACCCACGGCATGCCCAT
>SFRS01000128.1 GCA_004562175.1 bacterium
TAATGACTTCCTCCTGCTCAATGGTGCTCTTCACTTCCACCGCACCATCTTTTACATAGAGCTTTAAGAGGTGATTATTTCTATCGATCACCTTATCCGAGAGGAGCACAACCACGCTGCCCTCCTGTGCCCCCCCAGGCGCAACCAGCTGCGCCAGCGCCTTGCGGGCGTCCAGGCAGCGCGCCATCATGAACGGCTTCACTTGTGGCGCTAAGCTCTGGTCTGCAAAGCCCAAATAGGTCTTATCCCATGCCGGTGCTATCCACGCGAACTCCTTGGCCGCACTTTGGTGCATAGAGGCGTACTGCAGCAAACGATTGCGAGCGTCAAAGCCATCGGCTAAGAGCTCGTGCACCGTAAAGCAGCCCTCGCTAATGTAGTAGAACATATAGCCACAGGGCTCTCCTTCACGATAAACTACCGCACACTGCATGCCCTCCAGTTCATGTACAGTAAGCAGCTTCTTCCATTGGAAGTCCGTGCGCAACGGCACACCATTATATTGTGACGTCAATTTGGCGTAAAGCGGTGCTAAAAGCTCCTTATTAAGGGGCTCACGCTCCACCGCCAGCTCCTTGCCAGCAGCACCGGCCAGCTCCCTGGCCAAGTCCGTCAGCGACATTTTATATTGCAAGCCAAAATAGCAATAAGCGAACTCATAGGGCAGATAGATACCTGCATAAATCGGCATCAGGGTAGTGAAGGTGAAGCCCTCCGAGCGTAGCACCTCAAAGGTGGTCTGCAAAAGCGGTCCAAAGGCGTGTTGACCCCGCGCCTCCGGTGCTGTAGCAACACCCACCAAGTAGGGCGCCAGCTGCTCCTGCCCCCGAATGCGCAGCATATAGGGATTCACATGCACCATAGTGCGCAGGCGCTCCCTTTGCTTGCCATTTTCATCAACAGGTCCCACCTTTTCAAAGCCACCAATCACCATATTATTTTTGCCAACATATTCGCCAAAATAGTACTGAAAAAAAGGCTCCTGACGCTTTTCAAAGCAGTAATCCCACAGCTCAGCTACTTGGGGCATACGCTCCTCATTGACCACACGATAAATCATGCTACACCTCATTTAAAATGAACATTATATTTTTTTACCATAAACTCAGGATGTAAGGCTTCCTTAGCGTTGCGCAAGCCGGGAATACCCATATCCTCCTCGCGATTGAGATAAATCACATCATCCCAAGCGTGGGCGGCAAACTCCTTGGTGATGGCCGTGTACAGGCCGCGCACATTGTGGTCAGCCTTTTCCACGTGCAGCACCGCTGTGTCCTCGTTAATCTTCTTGCCAAAGCTAAAGGCTTGGATTTTGCCATCAAAGCGAATGGCACCGCCCCTGAGCTCCAGCTGCTCGAAGCTCAAAAAGGCCTGCTGAATAGCGTACAGCTCGCATTCCAGGCTGGGGTCATCCGCCTTGTGCTCATTGCACCATTTTTCACCAAACTCTAAGCACTCACGCATATTAGCAAAGGTGATGGGCTCATAGACAAAATCAGGATGGGCCTTGCAAAAGGCGTTGTAATGATTCTTTTGGCCGTGAAGCTTACGTCCGCTCAAGGTCGCCAGCTTCTCACGCAGGTATACGTAATCCCAATTGTCCCGATCCTCTTCATATTCCAGACCCGGCATAACCTTCTCGAAACGCTCCTTGGTAAAATCATAAATACCATGCATTTCAAAGGGACCGCCATTGCTCTCGCGGATTTCTTCTATTAAACGTGGCAAATCCTCGTCCTTGCCACCGAAGGGCTGCAGATAAAAGTCCACATTCTTACGGCGCACCTTGTAAAGCAGAAAATCATGGGCCACACACCAATAAATATGGTAGCAATCACGCCATACATAGTTGTTGGAAAAGGCACATTCACTTCCTCGTTGATGACTTTTGGATATATAGCTTTCAAACAATGGCTTTTGGGCCAATGTAACCTTTTGGAATTCTAAAATCTTCAAGACCTCCCTATCAATCTCTACTATTTCTGTATATATTATACCATTTGCACCAAAATGTAAACCATCAAATAACTATTATTGACAATAACTTCACAAAAAAGAAAGCGCCCGCCTTAGCAGACGCTTTCCACGCTTGTGTTTCATTATTTTGCAGGACATTCCTTGAGAACGAACTCGGTATAAGCAGACTGCAGCTTGGGCACCAGCTCGCCCACCTTGCCGCCATTCACAAAGCCGCGGTCAATCTTGGTCACGGGCATGAATTCGCAGCGAGGGCCGCACAGAAAGGCTTCGTCAGCCTTCAGAGCAAATTCCTTGTCGAAGGGACGCTCGATAATTTGCAAATCCAAATCCTTGGACAGACGCTCCATTAAAAGGCGACGCACAACGTTTTTGTGGATAAAATTATTTTCCGGATGGGTCCAGAGAATGCCATCCTTATAAATGAAGAAGCTTGCTTCGGTGGACTCGGTAATCTTGCCGTCACGAACGAACAATGCGTCAAAGGCGCGGCTGATGGTAGCCTTTTGCTTAGCCAAAACCTCGGGCATGCGGTTCAAAGTGTTCACATCGCAACGGGACCAACGCTCATCCTTTTCGGTGATCACATTCACACCCTTGGCACGCTTTTCAGCCAGAGCCTCGCGGTCCACCGGCACCGCAAACATGGTCAGGCGGGGCACAGAGGGCTCAGGATAAGCCAGGCCATAGGGAGCACTGCCGCGGGTAACTTGGGTATAAATCTCGCAGTTTTCCAGACCAGTTGCAGCGATTAAATTCTCATGGAACTCCACCAGCTCTTCAATCATATAGACGCCGGGAATTTTGGCGGCAATAACAGAATCAAAAAGATTATTCATCAGGGGCAGCAGCGCAAAGCAACGACCATTATACACGGGCACCAGCTCGAATACACCATCACCAAAATTATGACCTCGATCGTTCACATCCACAAAGGCCTCTTCCATGGGCATGATTTCACCATCAAGCAAAACTAAATTGGTATTCTTCTCGTCCATTCTAACTCCTCCAATATGCTGTATCATAAAATAATAATTTTACTGTTTTTTCACCGTCTACAGCTCGTAAAAAGCTACAATAATATTGTATAATAGAAATGACGGTGACAATATTATTATTATACACCAAGTCACCCATTTTTGGCAAAGCATGTTGCCTTGCTTTTGTTGCAATTTTGTAAATTGAGGAGCTGTTGTATGAGTCATTTACCAACTATTATCACGGACCTGGCCATGATTCTTTTAGTGGCCGGCGTCACCACCATTCTTTTTAAAAAGATTAATCAGCCTCTTGTTTTGGGCTATATTATCGCCGGCTTCATCACAGGCCCCAATTTTTCCTTTTTCCCCACCATTACGGACAAGGTCAATGTGCAGTCCTGGTCGGAAATCGGCGTTATCTTTTTGCTTTTCGCCTTGGGCTTAGAGTTCAGCTTTTACAAGCTCAAAAAGGTGGGCAGCACCGCCTTTGTTTCCACCGCCGTCATTATTTGTAGCATGCTCTTTGTGGGCTACGGCGTAGGCCAACTCTTGGGCTGGGGCCATATGGACAGCATCTTCTTGGGCGGCATGCTCTCCATGAGCTCCACTGCCATCATTATTAAAGCCTTTGACGATTTAAATTTACGTAACCAAAGCTTTACCGAAGTTGTTTTTGGCG
>SFRS01000002.1 GCA_004562175.1 bacterium
CTTGGCCGATGGTCTCAAAATGAGCAGCCATGCAGCCGATGCAGCCCAGACCGTATTCAGCAAAAACCTCCATAATTTCAGGATGGGATTGAACGGCTTCGATAATGCCGGTATCTTTAGTAATCATGATGCATTTCTCCTTTAGAACAAGATGATGGGTACATAATCCGTACCACCTAATTATAGCATTTTCCTACCTAAAAGCCAAATGGATAAGCGAAAATTTTTTGCAAAGAAAGTGTAACGGAAGCAAGTACTGCTTGCTCGCGAAGCCCGTTTGAGCAAACAGTATTAGCGCTACCAAGAAAAAGATAGCTGACGCAAGGAAAAAATACAGAAAATTTTTTGTAATTCTTCATAAATTTGCATTTAGGGCTTGCAATGGAAGCAAAATAAGGATATAATGGAGAAAAGTGGAGCAAAGTGGGTAAAAAGGGGGCGACTATATGCTTTTAGGTGAATATGAACACACCTTGGACATCAAGGGTCGTCTTGCTATGCCTGCCAAGCTGCGGGAAGCACTAGGAAATAAATTTATTATTACTAAGGGCCTCGATGGTTGTCTCTTCGTGTACGATATGGATGAGTGGCACAAGGTGGAGGCCAAGCTGGCTGCATTGCCCATGAGTCGTAAAACAGCCCGTGATTTTACGCGTTTTCTCTTTGGTGGCGCCTGTGAGGGCGAATGCGACAAGCAGGGCCGTGTTTTATTGCCAGCCAATTTGCGTAAGCATGCGGGCTTGGAAAAGGATGCAGTCATCGTCGGCGTAGGCAGCAGAGCCGAAATTTGGGATGCTCAGCGTTGGGCTGCCTATAACGAAGAGAGTGCTGAGGATGTCAACGAATTGGCTGAGCAATTAGCTGATTTAGGAATATAAAACGGGGTGATGAGCATGGAGTTCAAGCATACCAGCATCCTGTTTAAGGAAAGCGTGGACTTTCTGATTACTAATAAAAAGGGTATCTATGTGGACTGTACTATGGGTGGTGCAGGACACACCTGTGGCTTTGCATCTCAATTAGAAGCTGAGGGCTTGATTTTAGGTATCGATCAGGATGAGGATGCTATTAAAGCAGCATCGGCAAGGCTTTTAGGAAAATTTCCCTGCCAGACCAAGGTTGCCAAATCCAATTTTAAGGATTTTGCCAGAGTTTTGGATGAGCTGGGGATAGAAAAAATAGACGGAATCTTTTTTGACCTGGGCGTTTCCAGCTACCAATTGGATTGTCCGGAGCGGGGTTTTAGCTATATGCATAACGGGCCGCTGGACATGCGCATGAACCAGGAGGCTAAGCTGGACGCCGCTTACGTGGTCAATAATTATAAAGAAGAGGAATTGGCGGATATTATCCACAAATACGGTGAAGAGCGCTGGAGCAAGCGTATTGCCCAATTTATTGTGGCGGCGCGCAAGGAAAAGCCCCTGACCACCACCTTCGAGCTAGTGGATGTGATAAAAAAGGCCATTCCTAAGGGAGCACGCATTGATGGTCCCCATCCGGCCAAGCGCACCTTTCAGGCTATTCGCATCGAGGTGAACAACGAGCTGGGTATTTTGGCAGATACCATGGAGGCCGCAGTAGCACGCTTGAACAGTGGTGGACGTATTGGCGTCATCACCTTCCATTCCTTGGAGGACAGAATCATCAAGCAGACCTTTGCCAAGCTGGTTAAGGGTTGTACCTGTCCGCCCCAACTGCCGGTGTGCGTGTGTGGCAAAAAGCCAATTTTGAAAAAAGCAGGTAATATGGTGCCGTCAGCTGCCGAGGTAGAGGAGAATCCTCGTTCTCGCAGCGCCAGATTGCGCTATGCTATTAAGATTTAAGAGGTTGTGTAGTAAATGTTAGCCAGAAAATATGACAATTATGCTTGGGAAGAGCAGCAGTACGAAGAGCTGCAGCAGCCCCGGCAGCAGGAAAGAATAAATACTGACCCCTATCGCAGGCTGCGGAATCGTTTTATGATTTTCGCCGTGGCGATTCTGGCTACCTATTTACTGAGCGTAGTACGTAGTGAGGCCATGGTGCATTATGGCAGCCAGCTGGTGAGCCTGCGTAAGCAGGAAACGCAGCTCATCAACAAAAATAATGAGCTGAAAATCGAAGTAGAGCAGCTCAAGGGGCCGGAACGCATCATTGGTTTGGCAGAGCAGCATCTGGGCATGAGTGTGGCACGGAGCAATATCTATGTCCAAGCCTTAGAAAAGAAAAATAATGTGAACTCTTTGGCTGTTGCCGCGAAATAAGCATAGCCAGAAGCGGTGTTTTGTGATATAATTTGCATAAGATTTTTGGGGGAGGCAGCCACTTTGGCTGCCCTTTCAATTTAGGAGGTTTCTCGCATGGAAAAGTGTTTAGCTTCGCTCCTTAATTTGTTGCCCGAAGTGAAGGTTTTGGGCAGCGCCGAGAAGATAATTACCGATATAACTGCGGACTCTCGCGTTGTGCAGGCAGGTAGCCTGTTCATCGCCCTGAGAGGTGCAACTGTTGATGGTCATAAATTTTTAGCAATGGCTGCTCAAAAGGGTGCTGTGGCAGCCTTGGTGGAGGAGGTGCCGCCGGAAATCCCTGCAGGCGTAACCTTGCTGGTTGTTGCTGATACTCGCGCTGCGATGGAAATTATCACTCCGTATTTTTACGATTATCCTGGTAAGCAGCTGCGCATGATTGGCGTCACCGGCACCAATGGCAAGACCACTACCACCAATATCATCCGCACGATTTTGCGCAAAGCAGGACATAAAGTGGGCCTCATTGGTACCATCAATATCATGATCGAGGATGAGGAAACAGTGTCCCACAACACCACGCCGGATGTGGTGGATTTGCAAAAGACCCTTTATGCCATGGTGTGCGCTGGCTGTGATTACTGCGTCATGGAGGTTTCCAGTCATGCATTGGCTTTAAAGCGCGTGGCAGGCATTGAATATGACTGCGCTGTTTTGACCAATATTACCCAGGACCACTTGGATTTTCATAAAACCATGGAGAACTATCGGGATGCCAAGAGCTTGCTTTTCGAGCATCTGACCGATGGGGATAAGACCAACAAGAATGCCGTGTTCAACATGGACGATGCCAGCTCTGCCATTATTAAGGCTCGCACCAAGGCTAAGGTGTTGACCTATGGCAAGGGCAAGGAGAATGATATTTATCCCTTGAGCTTCACCGTGGCGCCCAAGCACATGCAGCTGGCCCTGTCCACCCCTGTGGGCGAAATGTACTTGGAGCTGAAGATTACCGGCGAGTTCAACGTGTATAACGTGATGGGTGCTGTAGCAGCCATGCTGGCGGAGAATATCAGCAAGGATATCATCATCTCCGTGTTGGACGGCTTCGACGGCGTGCCTGGTCGTTTCCAATTGGTGGAGGCTGGCCAGCCCTACACCGTTATTGTGGATTATGCTCACACTCCTGATGGCTTGGAAAACGTGCTCCACACAGCTCGCTCCATTACCAAGGGCAAGCTTTGGGTAGTTTTTGGCTGTGGCGGCGACCGCGATAACAAGAAGCGTCCCATCATGGGCGGATTAGCTTTGGAGCTGGCGGACAAGGTCGTGGTGACCAGTGACAATCCTCGCACCGAGGACCCGGAGCGGATTATCGACGAAATTTTCACAGCCCTGCAAAATGTGCCTGCGGGCAAGGAGGTTTTCCGCCTGTCCGACAGAAGGGAAGCTATAAACTTCGCGCTTGCCCATGCGGCAGCTGAGGATGTGATCATGATTGCCGGCAAGGGACACGAAAATTACCAGATTTTGAAGGATAGAACCATTCATTTCGATGATAAAGAAGTTGTTTTAGAATATTGGAGTGATAAAAAATGCTGAAGGCCAGTGAAGTAATGGCAGCCACCAAGGCTGTACGTGAAGATTTTGCGTTTACAGGCGTGACCACTGACTCCCGTGCCGTGCAAAGCGGTGAGCTTTTTGTAGCTCTCAAGGGTGGCAACTTTGATGGTCATGATTATTGTGCCAAAGCAGTGGAGTTAGGTGCTGCGGGCGTTGTGATTTCCCACGAGATTGCGCCCCTGCCTGCGGGTGTGGCTGTTTTCAAGGTGGAGGACACCTTGAAGGCATATCAGGAGCTGGCTCATGCTTATCGCCTGAAGCAAAAGGGCCTGAAGGTTTTTGCAATCACGGGCTCCAATGGCAAGACCTCTACCAAGGATTTGTTGGCTGCTTGCTTGAGCGCCAAATACAAGGTTGTGAAGACCCAAGGCAATTTTAATAATGAGATTGGTTTGCCCAAAACCCTGCTTTCTATTAAGCCGGACACGGATATTGCCGTTGTAGAAATGGGCATGCGCGGCTTGGGTCAAATCGCCGAGCTGTGCCAAATCGCTGAGCCCGACAGCGGCCTCATTACTAATGTGGGTGAAACCCACATGGAGCTTTTGGGCAGCATGGAAAATATTGGCAAGGCCAAGAGCGAAATTGTAGTAGATTTGCCTGCAGATGGCTTTGCTGTCTTAAATGGTGACAACGAATATGTTGTTAAGGCTGCTGAGCAAACCAAGGCTAAGGTTGTGTATTTTGGCTTAGGTGAAAACTGCGATTATCGCGGCAGCGAAATCGCTACCTCTGCTATGGGAACTACCTTTGTCTGCACCGAAAAATCTACGGGCAGAAGCGTGAAGGTGCGCTTACAGCTCATCGGCGAGCATAATGTTTATAATGCGCTGTCCGCTATCGCCGGCGCTGCCTGCTACGGCGTGGACCTGGAGGCCAGCGCCAAGGCGCTGGCCACGGCCCGCCTCACAGGCAGCCGCCAAGAGATTATCTACATTGGCGATATTACCTTTATCAACGACGCTTACAATGCCAGCCCCGCTTCCATGGAAGCGGCGCTCAAAACCTTGGCGGAAGCCAAGAAGGCGGGCCGCGGCAAGGGTCGCACCATTGCCGTTTTGGCCGATATGCTGGAGCTTGGTGCCATCAGCGAGGATGCCCATCGTCGCGTGGGCAAGTGGGCGGTGGAGTATGGCGTGGATTACGTGCTGACCTATGGCAAGGACGCTGTCTACATTTCCGACGAGGTAGCTAAGCGTGGCGGCAAGACCTGCCATTTTGCCAGCCGCCAACAGGCGGCAGATAATCTGCGTTTTGTGGCTGACGCAGGGGATATCATCCTGCTCAAGGGCTCCAATTCCATGCAGGTTGGCAAGATGCTGGAGATGTTTAAATAAGATAATAAATTAACTTGAGAGGGGAAAAGAATGTTCAAGCTAGTTGCAATCCCGGTCACCGCTTTTATTGTGTGTGCCCTTATCGGCCCCGTGCTGATACCTTATTTACATAAATTGAAATTTGGTCAGTCCATTCGCGAATGTGGACCGGCCAGCCACATGAAAAAAAGCGGCACTCCCACCATGGGCGGCCTGATGATGCTGGCTGCCTTGGTCTTGGCCCTGCTTTGGGGACGCTTTACACCCCATGTCCTCATCGCGCTGGTGCTGGCCTTGGGTCACGCTCTCATCGGTTTTTTGGACGACTATATCAAGGTGGTCATGAAGCGCAATTTGGGCCTCACTGCCAAGCAGAAATTTTTGCTGCAGTTTATTTTGGCCGGTGCTTACGTGTATTTTGCCGAAACTCATCTGCAGAACACCAGCCTCTGGGTGCCGTTGTTCAATGTAGAGCTTGATTTTGGTTGGGCTTATTATGCTTTGGCGTTCATTTTACTGGTGGGTACCACCAATGCGGTCAATTTGACGGATGGCTTGGATGGCTTGGTATCCTTTGTCAGCGTTCCCGTAACCTTGGCTTACGCCTTTATTGCCTACATGCAGGGTATGCTGGATGTGAGCGGCTTTGCTTTGGGCCTCACCGGTGCCTGCCTGGGCTTTTTGCTCTTCAATCGTCATCCTGCCCAAGTTTTCATGGGTGATACGGGCAGTCTGGCCTTGGGCGGCGGTGTGGCAGCTCTTGCGCTTTTGACCCACACGGAGCTGCTTTTAGTAATCATCGGCGGCGTGTATGTAGCTGAGGCTATGAGCGTCATTATCCAAGTAACTTATTTCCGCCTGACCGGCGGCAAGCGTATTTTCCGCATGTCCCCCTTGCACCACCATTATGAATTGGGTGGCTGGAACGAGGTCAAGGTAGTACGCGTTTTCACTTTCGTAAGCTTTCTGTTGTCTGCTTTAGGCTTGTGGCTGTGGTTGGCAGCAGTTTTATAGGAGGCATTTATCATGACGGGTTGGACTGACATGATGGATAAGGCTGTAATTGTATATGGTGCCGGTATCAGCGGCCGTGGAGCGGCCGAGGTACTGGTGCGTCGTGGGCAGCAGGTATTTTTGTATAACGACGACCCCTGCACCCTTGACGAGGAGCTGCTGGCAGCTTTACGTGCTGTGGGCGGCGATTTGCTTGTCGGTGAAGAAGCCTTTGCCGAAGCTTTAGCGAAGGCAGGGCTGCTGGTTTTATCACCCGGCGTGCCCTGCGACAATAAAAATGTTTTGTTGGCCGAAAAAACGGAAGGCGTGGAGGTCATCAGCGAGGTGGAGCTTGCTTATCGCCTGTATGGTGGTCACATGGCGGCCATTACCGGTACTAATGGCAAGACCACCACGACCACCATCGTGGGGGAAATGTTCAAGCGCTTGCCCGTGCCCAGTGCGGTGGGTGGCAACATTGGCTTGGCACTGTCCAAGGAGGTGGAGGGCCTGCCGGAGGAAGCATGGCTAGCTGCGGAGCTCAGTAGTTTCCAGCTGGAAAAGGTAAAGACCTTCCGTCCGGATATTGCTGTGGTTTTGAATTTGACGCCGGACCATCTGGAGCGCCATCACAGCATGGCAGCCTATGGAGAGGCGAAAAAGAATATTTTTCGTCAGCAAGGTGTGAGCCAAATCACTGTGCTCAACTACGACGACCCCGAGGTAAGGACTTGGTCCAAGGACAGCAAGGGTACAATTTGCTTCTTTAGTAGAAAAACTGTTTTGCCCCAAGGAATTTTTATGCAAAACGGTGATTTTGTGATAAAATGGAATGATACAACAAAGGTTGTTTGTAATATAGACGAGCTCAAGCTTTTTGGCGGGCACAACGAGGAAAATGTGCTGGCTGCCATCGCCTGTGGCTTTTTTGCCGGTGTGTCCGTGGAGGACATGGCTGATGTGCTGCGCAATTTCCGCAGCATTGAGCATCGCTTGGAATATGTGCGCACCCTTAAGGGTGTGCCCTATTACAACGATTCCAAGGCCACTAACACTGATTCAGCCATCAAGGCGCTGGAGGCCTTCAGCAAGGGGCACATCATCCTTTTGGCTGGTGGTCATGACAAGCTCACGGAGCTGGAGCCCATGATGGCTTTGGTGAAGGAAAAATGTGACGCCTTGATTTTGCTGGGTGAAGCCAAGGAACGTTTTTATGCTGCGGCTCAGGCCGCTGGTGTGGAGAACATTGTCCTGGCTGATTCCTTTGCGGATGCAGTGCACAAGGCTTATGCCATGGCGCAGCCTCCTCAGGTGGTGCTGCTTTCCCCGGCTTGCTCGTCCTATGATATGTTTAAAAACTACCCTGAGCGCGGACGCTATTTTAAAGAGCTGGTGAACGCTTTGCCGCTGTAAGGGAGGAGGAAGCAAAGTGAAGGTCATTCTTTCCGGTGGGGGCACCGGAGGACACATTTATCCTGCTCTGACCATTGCTGACCAAATCAAAAAGCTGTGTCCGGAGGCGGAGATCAGCTTTGTTGGTACCCAGCAAGGCTTGGAAAAGGACATTATCCCCCGTTATGGTTATCCTTTGAAATTCATAGAGGTAGCGGGCTTCAAGCGTAGTCTGAGCTTGGATACTTTGCGCAGCGTGGGCAAGCTTTTTGAAGGCTTGTACGACGCTTGGCAGATTATCAAAAAGGAGCGCCCGGATTTAGTCATTGGTACCGGCGGCTATGTTTGTGGGCCCATCGTCTTTATGGCAGCGATGTATGGAATTCCTTGCTGCATCCAAGAGCAGAACGCCATGCCCGGCGTCACCAACAAGATTCTGTCCCGCTATGTGCGCAAGGTCTTTTTGGGCTACAAGGAGGCCGGCAAATATTTTCCGGGTAAAGCCGAGCTGGTTTACACCGGCAACCCCATCCGCACGGAAATACTGCAGCATGAAAAGCTGGCAGCTATCAAGGAGCTGGGCTTAGACCCGAACAAGAAGACCATTTTAGTGTCCGGTGGCAGCCGTGGTGCTCGCAGCATCAACACGGCCATGCTGGAGGCTGAGCTGGCCCTGTCAGGACGGCAGGAGGTACAGGTGCTCCATGCAACCGGCGACGTGAACTATGAAAAATATATGCAGGAGGTCAAAAAGCGTGGTGGCGTGGGCGATAATATCGTCATCAAGCCCTACCTGCATAACATGCCCGTGGCCTTGGCGGCTGCGGATTTGGCAGTTTTCAGAGCGGGTGCAATTGGCTTGGCAGAGCTGATGGCCAAGGGCGTTCCCTCAGTTTTGGTGCCCTATCCTTATGCAACGGCGAATCATCAGGAGTTCAATGCCAGAGCGGTGGAGGCTAAGGGTGCTGCCAAGGTTATTTTAGACAAAGAGCTCAACGGCGAGCGTATTTTGGAGGCCATTGAGCATTTACTTGTACATGCTAAGGAATTGGAGAAGATGCAGGCGGCAGCCAAAAGCTTGGGTAAGCCGCAGGCAGCAGAGACCATAGCCAAGCAGGCTTTGTCTCTGAGCAAAAAATAGGGAGGGTATTCTGTGGCTGAGAACAAGTTAGCGAATCTGCATAATATACACTTTATCGGTATCGGCGGTGCCGGCATGAGCGCTCTGGCCTATGTGCTGATTAAGCGTGGCTTTGACGTGAGCGGTTCTGATTTGAATGCTAGTCACATGTCCGCACATTTGGCGGAGGAGGGCGCCATGGTTTTCATGGGCCACGACGCTTGCCAAGTGGACGATGCTGATGCTGTGGTCATTTCCACGGCTATCCATGCCAATAATCCGGAGCTGGTGGCAGCCAAGGCCAAGGGCATTCCTGTGCTGCATCGCAGCGACGTATTGGCAGCACTGCTCAATAATGCCAAGGGCGTGGCTGTGGCTGGTGCTCATGGCAAAACCACGACCAGCGCCATGATTTCCTGCATCGCTGCTGAAAGCGGCATTGATCCCACCATCGTAATCGGTGGCGAGGTGGCAAGCCTGGGCGGCAATGCTCGCAACGGCCAAGGTCCCTACGTGGTGGCTGAGGCGGACGAGAGCGACGGCTCTTTCCTGAAGTTTTATCCCCATTTAGCTGTAGTTACCAATATTGAAGACGATCATCTGGACCATTATGGTACAGAAGAAAATATCTACCAAGCCTTCAAGCAATTCTTGGGCAATATTACCGAGGGTGGCAAGGCCATTTTGTGCGCTGATAACCCCAAGGTATGTCGCCTGACTCGCGAAACTGACAAGACCGTGCTGACCTACGGCTTGGAGGGTGAGGATGCTGATTACACTGCCAAGAATATAACCTACGGCGTGAACGGCACCACCTACGACCTTTATTGCCACGAGAAATTTATTACCAAGGTGCATCTGATTGTGCCCGGTCGTCACAACGTGCTCAACTCCATGGGTGCCTTTGTGGCAGCACGGGAAATGGGCATTGCAACTGAGAAAATTTTAGCTTCCCTGAAAAAATTTGGCGGTGCCAAGCGTCGCTTTGAGACCAAGGGCAAGGTGGAGGGCGTCTGGATTGTGGACGATTACGCCCATCATCCTACGGAAATCGGCGTGACTATTAAGGCTGCGCTGCAGACTAAGCCGGAGCGCCTCCTGTGCGTCTTCCAGCCCCATCGTTATACACGCACCAAGCTGCTTTTTGATGAGTTCTGCCAAAGCTTCCAGGGCTGCGACGAGCTGATTATTGTGGATGTTTATTCTGCGGGCGAGGACCCCATTGCCGGCGTGTCCAGCGCCAAGCTGGCCGAGGGCATCAAGGCGGCCACCGGACAAAAGGTGCAATATATTCCGCGCTTGTCCAAGGCAGAGGAATATTTGCAGTCCCAAGCTCAGGCCGGGGATTTGATTATGACTATTGGCGCCGGTGATGTTTTCAAAATCGGCGAGGAATTAGTAAGAGAATTGGAGCGTAATGCAAAATGATTACAAAAAATGATGTTATTGCCGTTGTTTTGGGGGGACCCTCCTCCGAAGCGGAAATTTCCCGCGTTACCGGCGGTGCGATTGCCACTGCTCTCAGGGAAAAGGGCTATAATGCTAAGGAAGTAGAGCTGGTGCCGGACCGTTTGCTGGCTACCCTGCATGCCATGAATGCCAAGGTGGTCTTCAACGCTGTGCATGGCAAGTATGGTGAGGATGGTCGCCTGCAAAGCATTTTGGAGGCTGCAGGCATTCCCTACACCGGCTGTGGCGTATTGGCTAGCGCTGTGAGCATGGATAAGTCTGCTACCAAGCGCTATTTGCAGTCCGCAGGCATTTCCACTCCCCGTTGCTTGATTATCAACAAGCGTGAAGCAGAGGATTTGGCTGCTCTCAAGGCTCATATTTTGGAAGCCTTTGGTCTGCCCGTAGTCATCAAGGCTGCTACCCAAGGCTCCAGCATCGGCGTAGTAATTCCTAAGGAGTCTGAAGAAATTGAGCCCGCTTTAAAGGAAGCCTTCTCTTATTCTGAAAATGTGCTGGTTGAAGAATGCATCAAGGGCAAGGAGCTTACAGTGGCTTTGATGGAAGAAAAGGATGAAATCAAGCCTCTGCCTGTGATTTGGATTGCACCCCACAGTGGTGCTTATGATTTCCACTCTAAATATACTAAAGGAGCAACGGATTACCATTGCCCCGCACCCTTGGGGGACGAGGTTACAGCGCATGTACAAGCTTTAGCTGTAGCGGCCTATAAGGTTTTGGGCTTGAGCGGCGTTGCCCGCATTGATGTGATGCTGGATGAGCACAATCAAGGTTATGTGCTGGAGGCCAACACTGTTCCCGGCATGACTGCCACCAGCCTTGTGCCCAAAGCAGCTGCTGCAGTTGGTATTAGCTTCCCTGATTTATGCGAGAAAATTCTGCTTAGCGCTAAATAATGTCATAGAAATATAATAATTGTTAATCGTCTCACTCAGAAGAAATTTCTTTTGAACGGAACGATATGAATATTATTAGCGATTTACATAGAAGGGAGGCACACAAATGGTAACGATGCAGGAACGCCTGCGCCAGCACAAGCGTCGTAGGCGCATTCGCTTTGTGTGTCGCCTTGTATCCTTGGTGTTGCTTGTCTACGGCCTGCATTATGGCTGGAACTACATCCATCGAACCGATTTGGCCATCGGCACCATCACCATCCATGGGTCCAGCCTGCTCACCGAAAAGGAAGCCATTGAGCTGGGGGGAAGCGCTCCTCCCTTCAACTTTTTCAACGTGAGCCGCAGTCGCCTTGAAGAAGCTTTAAAGCATGATATCCGTTTTCAGGATACGCGGGTTGACTATCATTGGCCCACCAACTACGAGGTCTATGTCAAAGAGCGGGAGCCAGCCCTCTATGTGGCCAACTCCTATCGCAGCTACCTGCAGCTGGACTATAACGGTCTCGTCATGAACGTGACCACGGGCATACCTGATGGCAAGGCGCCTGTTTTAGTGGGAGCCCAATGTGGCAACGTCTTTTTAGGTGACAAGGTCGATAACAAAAATGTGGTTTATATCCTGCAATTCTTGCAGCAGCTCAGCGGCGAGGCCCGGGACCGCATTGCGGAGATTGCCATCGACAATCGCCAGGAGGCCAAGCTGCGCATGCGGGGCAGCTTTCCCATTCTGCTTGGACCAGTGAGCAAGCTTCCGGAAAAAGCCACGGTCTTTATGACAGTGTTTCAAGAAATAAAAAATAAAAATATTCAAGCTGAATATATTGATTTAACCTTTGCTAAACCATACATTAAGCTGATACCTAAAAAGGATAAAAAATGAGGGTGGAAGAATGAAGAAAATTTTTACTATGGATTTACAGGGCAAGATCTTGATTGCCATCGTATTCATGGTGTTAGGCTTTATGCTCTCCGTTCAGTATAAAGTCACGGTGCAGCAAAGGACCATTCGTATGGATAGGGTCGAGGATTTGTCCGAGCGCTTGAAGACTATGGAAACCGAAAACAAGCACCTGCTGCAGGAAATTAACGAGCTGCGCAAAAAGGGTGCTGATAGAGCTAGGGACCATGGCTTGGAGCGTTTGCAGCTGCTTGCGGGAACCACAGCAGTGGAGGGCGCAGGCATTGAGGTGCTGTTGGACGACAGCAAAATTCCCAAAAAGGCCAACGAAAACCCCAACCTTTATATCATTCACGATGAGGATTTGCTGCGCGTGCTCAATGAGCTACGTGCTGCCGGAGCGGAGGCTATTTCCCTCAATGACCAGCGCATCGTGGCTATGAGCGAAGTGCGTTGTGCTGGACCTACCGTGTCCGTCAACAACGTGCGCAGTGCGCCGCCCTACGTGATTAAAGCCATTGGCGCGCCTAAAACCTTGACCAGTGCCCTGCGCCTCAGAGGTGGCGTGGTGGAAACCTTTGAGTTTTGGGGCATCCAAGTAAAGATTAAGGCTGCGGACAAGGTGCACATTCCTGCCTTAAAGGCGCCTCGCAATTTTGAATATGCGAAGAGTGTTGCCGCAAAGGAGGAGGAAAAATGATTTATGCTGCGCTTATTGGTTTAGCCATTGGTGTTGTGGCCGGAATCTATTGGCCCTATAGTGTTTCGCCTGAGTATGCCCGCCTTATGGCCGTGGCTGTGATGGCAGGTTTAGATGCGGTGCTGGGTGGCATTCGTGCCTCCATGGCCAGCACTTATGACACGGAGGTTTTTATCTCCGGCTTCTTTATTAACGGCATTTTGGCTGCCTTTCTCTGTTATGCCGGCAATATGATTGGCATCGATTTATACATGGTGGCCATCTTGATTTTTGGCATGCGTATCTTCCAAAATATTGGTGTCATTCGCAGGTTGTATATGGGAAAATAAATTTTTCCGACTAGCAGGAAAAATGGCCTATGATGTGGAAGAATACTAAATCTAGATGTTTATCAATGATGATACCCAATATTTAAGGGGGACGTAGAATATGTTTGATGATGTGGAAACTACCTTCGAAAACCTGGCCAACATTAAAGTAATTGGCGTAGGCGGTGGCGGCAACAATGCCGTCAACAGAATGATTGCTGCTGGCGTTCGCGGCGTGGAATTCATTGCTGTGAACTGCGATGCGCAAGCCTTGCTTTTGTCCAAGGCTGAAAACAAAATTCAAATCGGTGAAAAGCTGACCAAGGGTCTGGGCGCTGGCGCTAATCCGGAAATCGGTGAAAAGGCCTGCGAGGAATCCCGTGACCAAATCGTGGAAGCACTGAAGGGTGCGGACATGGTTTTTGTAACCGCTGGTATGGGCGGTGGCACCGGCACCGGTGCAGCTCATGTGGTGGCAGAATGTGCCAAAGAGGTTGGTGCTCTGACCGTGGGCGTTGTGACCAAGCCCTTCATGTTTGAAGGTCGTCGTCGCATGAACCAAGCGGAAAACGGCATTGTGAAGCTGAAGGAAAAGGTTGATACCTTGATTACTATTCCTAACGATCGTTTGCTGCAGGTTATTGACCGTCGCACCTCCATGCTGGATGCCTTCCGCATTGCCGATGACGTGCTGCGTCAAGGCGTGCAGGGTATTTCTGACTTGATTGGTGTACCGGGCCTGATTAATGCTGACTTTGCGGACGTGAAGACCATTATGACCAATGCAGGCAGTGCCCTCATGGGTATTGGCACTGCTAAGGGTGAGGGCGGTGCCAAGGCTGCTGCTGAGGCCGCTATCAAGAGTCCGCTGCTGGAGGCTTCCGTGGATGGCGCTATGGGCGTGCTCTTCAACATCACCGGCGGCAAGGAGCTCTCTTTGTTCGATGTAACCGAAGCATCCCAAATCATCACCGAGGCTGTGGACCCCAACGCCAATATTATCTTTGGTGCGGTTATTGACGAAGCCTTGGAGGATGAAATCCGCGTAACTGTTATTGCTACCGGCTTTGAAAAGAAGAATCCTACCCTGAAGAATGCAACCACCATCAAGAGCCCCGAGGCTGACAAGAGACCCAGCTCCGGTGTGATTAATGGTTTCAATGGCGGCAACGAGATTCCGCCCTGGCTGCGCAGATAATTTTTAGGAGGAGAACAGCATGAAGTGTCCATTTTGCTCATACCGAGACAGTCGTGTTATAGATAGTCGTGCCGTGGAGGATGGCACCTCCATCCGTAGACGGCGGGAGTGCCCTGATTGTGGTCGTCGTTTTACGACCTATGAAAAGTATGAGGAAACTCCCTTGGTGGTCAGCAAGAAGGATGGACGGCGGGAGCTGTTCGATGCCAAAAAGCTTTTGGGAGGTCTTTTGAAGGCCTTTGAAAAGCGACCCGTGCCCTATGAAAAGGTGCAGGAAATCGCCGACAGTGTGGAGCGTGAGCTGCGCATGAATGGCGAAAGCGAGGTGGAAAGCACCCGTATTGGCGAGCTTGTGATGCAGCATCTGGAGGAAACTGACCAGATTGCCTATGTGCGTTTTGCCTCGGTTTATCGTCAGTTTGCTGATGTGAAGAACTTCATGCAGGAGCTGGAGCGCATCATGCAAAAGGGCAAGCAGGAATAAAGTGCAGAAAAATAAAGGAGATAGGCGATGAGCCTATCTCCTTTTTGTATGCTGTTTTATTACAAACCTTTGTTTCGAGTAACGTTTCGTTACACGAAGGCTATAAGCCTCAGCAGGCAAGTTATTTTTTTATTTCCACATTGACCTCAAAAAGGCGGTCCCAGGGAAAGCTCAGCTCGAACTGGCTGCCCTTGGTCCACGCGTAGCGCTTGGCCATGCGCTGGCATTCCCCGGTAACAAAGCTTAATACAGGCTGCTGCGCCTGCAGCAGCTCGTACTTCATCTCTTCGCGGTTGTGCTTGTCCAGTTCATTGCTCACCTTGCGGCGGGCGTTGCTCTGGTAGTACCAATCGTCGATGAGGCGCTGGCGCAGCAGCATGCTGCGCTGCTTTTCGGTCATGACCGGGGCCAAGAGGCCCTGGGCAATGGCATAGCCTACGGCATTGTCGGCGGTGTTCCAGCCGTTGTAGGCCACGAGGCGGTCGGCGTAGGGGCTGCGGGCTAACAGGTCCATAAAGCCGTTGTCCGCACCGTTGGAGTAGCTGATGTCTGCTAGGGAAACCGGGGTGTTAGACCGCAGCAGCTGGCCTAAGGTGCCAACAAATTTTTTGTTGGCAGCGGAGGCGAAGAACTGGTTTTCATCCGCGGTGGAGTCCTTCACGACGCCGTCCGGCGGCGTGTTCAGGGCCAGCACTAGGTCCGCCTGCTGCGCCGAGGGCGCGAGGCGCGCCCCGGAGGCAATGATTTGCTGGGGCACGGAGTCCTGCAATCTGGCGTCGCTGAATTGGGGCAGGGTGCCGGGACCGACGCCGGGGCTGTACAGGGGATAAATCCGAGGCGCAAGTCCTAGCACCTCGTTGTAAGCGCGTACTAAGAGTAGCAGGCCCAGCTGGTCTACGCCATCCACAATTTGCAACTTAGTGGCAGGCACCTCAAAGGTAATCAGACTCAGCTGTCTTGCCTCCATGTGGGTGGCGGACAAGGTGGCGTTGTCGTCCTTGCCAATGGCCAAATAATGGAATTTGCCTTGGCGGGCAATGCGAGTCAGCTCCACATTGATGGCTTGGTTAAGCCTGCGCCTGTCCAGCCAATCCTGAAGCTGCTCTGGGGGCAGCTCCTTTTCCAGAGCAGCAAGCTTTTCCTTGTCCTTAGTAGTCAGCTTGCCCTGATCCTGTTTATCCAGCAGCTCGCTATAAGCAAAAATACTGGGACCAAGGGTGGCGTAATAAGCAGGCTCCACCCGTCCTTTGCTGGCCTTGGGCGTGCGCATAATGGTGGAAAAGGCATAAATCCTAATGGGCAGCACCCTGCTTAAATTGCGCACCACCTGTAGTCTTTGGTTGAGCTGGGCGCGGGAAATATGATGGGTACGACTGGCTACCAAACCGCCATAGAGCAGGCTGTCCGTGCTGATAACCGCCGCATCTGCTTTGGGTGCTTTGGTGGCAAGCCATTCCGTAATCTTCTCAGGATTACCATTGCGGTCATGGGAAGCAATATATTTGACCGGGGGTAGGATGATTTTGCAATCCGCAGCCTCCATGGTCTGCTGCACATAATCCAGGCACACCGGTCGGTTGTCCAAGGGAATATAAAGCAGGGTCAGCTTTTTGGCACTGACGGAGGTCGGTGCGAGCAGGCTGGCTGCACAGATAGTAATAGCAAATAGTCGTTGCCAATATTTATTATTAAACAATATGCTCCAGCCCCTTTCAATAAAGTGAAATAAAACTCTGTCTATTATACAACATGGTACTCTTTTTTTCCAGTGAAACCTTGACAACTTTTTCCATTGTGCTATAATTACAACATAAGTCAATATCAACAGTAATGCGAAGGAATTGCTTGCGGGCTATCCCCACAGAAAATGCCGCCATGGCTGAGAGCGGCAGGGTAATACGTGTAGCGCACCGCCTTCAAACTGACTGCGGAACGCATTTATGCCAGTATGCCAGTCCGTATTATCGGCGTTAACGATACCGAGTGGGCGTATGTCACTACATGCGTCAATGAGGGTGGAACCGCGGATAACTCCGTCCCTTGGTGTGGGATTGGGGTTTATTTTTTTGCCCTGATATTTCCCGCACAGTTCAGATACATTAACAGGAGGAAAACAACATGTCTGAAGAAAAACAATTTACCTTTGAAAACAAGGAATACCGCAAAACCTATTGGCACACCTGCTCCCACGTGTTGGCACAGGCTATGAAAAGATTGCACCCCGATGTAAAGCTGGCCATCGGCCCCAGCATCGATAACGGCTTCTATTATGATTTCGATACTCCAACTCCGTTCTCTCCCGATGATTTAGCAGCCTTGGAAGCAGAAATGCGCAAAATCTGCAAGGAAAAGCTGAAATTGGAGCGCTTCGAGCTGCCTCGCGAGGAAGCCATCAAATTCATGGAAGAAAAAGAGGAGCCCTACAAGGTAGAGCTGATTAACGACCTGCCAGAAGACGCAGTCATCAGCTTCTACAAGCAGGGCGACTTCACCGATTTGTGCGCCGGTCCCCATCTGGACTCCACCGGCCGTATCAAGGGCAACGCTATTAAATTGACCAGTGCTACCGGTGCTTACTGGCGTGGCGACTCCAAACGCAAAATGCTGCAACGTATTTATGGCGTAGCCTTCCCCAAGAAGGAAGAACTGGACGCATATTTGGCACAACAAGCCGAAGCCTTGAAGCGCGACCACAACAAGCTGGGCCGCGATTTGGAATTTTTCACCACTGTGGATTATATTGGCCAAGGCCTGCCCATCCTGCTGCCCAAGGGTGCTCGCGTTATCCAACTGCTGCAACGCTGGATTGAGGATGTGGAGCAAAAGCGCGGCTACCTCTTGACCAAGACTCCGCTCATGGCTAAACGCGACCTGTATCGCATTTCCGGTCACTGGGACCATTATTTGGATGGCATGTTCATCTTGGGTGATCCCCACGATGAAACCAAGGAATGCTTCGCTCTGCGCCCCATGACCTGCCCCTTCCAATACCAAGTATTCCTGAACCGTCAACGCTCCTACCGTGAGCTGCCCATGCGCTTGGGCGAAACCTCTACCCTGTTCCGCAACGAGGATAGCGGCGAAATGCACGGCCTCATCCGCGTGCGCCAATTCACCATTTCCGAGGGCCATCTGATTCTCCGTCCAGACCAACTGGAAGAGGAATTCAAGGGCTGCCTGGACTTGGCTAAATACGTGCTGGACACCGTGGGCATGCTGGATAAATGCACCTTCCGCTTCAGCCAATGGGATCCCGCTAACCCGAATAACAAGTATGAGGGTACCGCTGAGCAATGGGAGCATGCACAAAAGGTTATGGGCAAAATCCTGGACGATTTGGGTGTAAACTACGAAATTGGTATCGACGAAGCAGCTTTCTATGGACCCAAGCTGGATATCCAATTCCACAATGTTTTCGGCAAAGAGGACACCATCGTAACCATCCAAATCGACATGCTGCTGGCTGAAAAATTCGGCATGTACTACGTGGATGAAAACGGCGAAAAGAAGCTGCCCTACATCATTCACCGCACCTCCCTGGGCTGCTATGAGCGCACCCTGGC
>SFRS01000129.1 GCA_004562175.1 bacterium
GGCGATGGCATTCTGCCCTCCAATGAAGGTCGCGGCTATGTGCTGCGTCGCATTCTGCGCCGCGCTGTTCGTCATGGCCGTTTAATCGGCATCAGCGAAAAATTCTTGGCTGGCGCTGTTGATATCGTTATCAGCATGTTCGGTCATGTTTATACCAATCTGGCTGAAAAACGTGATTATATCCAAAAGGTTATTGATATGGAAGAGACCAGCTTCCTGCGTACTCTGAAGCAGGGCAGCGAGCTCTTGAACGAAGAGATTGCCAAGCTGAAGGAAGCAGGCAAGACCGAGCTGGACGGCGCCACTG
Organism: bacterium; assembly: GCA_004562175.1. Taxonomy (GTDB): domain Bacteria; phylum Bacillota; class Negativicutes; order Acidaminococcales; family Acidaminococcaceae; genus Phascolarctobacterium_A. The sequence continues at coordinate 308 of SFRS01000129.1, forward strand.
CCTTTAAGCTGAACGATACCTTTGGCTTCCCCTGGGAGCTGACTTCGGAAATCTTAGAGGAGCAGGGCCTGACCATGGACAAGGCTGGCTTTGATGCTGCTTTGGAGGTACAACGCCAAATGGCTCGTGACGCTCGCAACGACAAGGAAGGCCGTCCGGTTGTTTATAATACCACCGGCATCGAGGTTGCTTCCCTGAAGGTGGACGAGGCTGCCACCAAGGCTACCATCGTGAAGATGTATCCTGCTCATGATGCACAACCCATTGAGAACGCAGGCGATGGCACCGAGGTTGCTGTCATCTGTGATGTAACTGCCTTCCACGCTGAGGGCGGTGGTCAATTGGGCGACTTGGGCACCATTACCGGCCCCACCGGCGTGATCAATGTTACCACCACCAAAAAGCTGCCTGATGGAGCTATTATCATGGTGGGTGAGGTAACCGAGGGCGTGATCAATGTAGGCGATGCTGTGACCTTTGCCGTGGACAAGGCTCGCAAGCTGGATATTGCCCGCAACCACACTGCAACCCATCTGCTGCATGCTGCTTTGAAGCAAGTGCTGGGCAGCCATGTTAACCAAGCAGGTAGCTATGTTGGTCCTGATAGACTGCGCTTTGACTTCTCCCATTTCTCGCAGGTTACTGAGGCAGAGCTGGCCGAGGTTGAAAGCATCGTGAATGAGCAAATTCTCGCTAGCAAGGGCGTGGAAATCGAAGAGCTGCCCATTGAGGAAGCTAAGAAGAAGGGTGCTATGGCTCTCTTCGGTGAAAAATATGGCAAGATTGTCCGCGTGGTTACTGTGCCTGGCTTCTCCATGGAGTTCTGCGGCGGCAGCCATGTAAGCAACACTGCTCAAATCGGCATGTTCAAGATTGTCAGCGAGGGCTCCAGCGGTGCCGGCGTGCGCCGTATTGAAGCTGTAACCGGCCATGGTGCTGTGGAGCATGTGAATAACATGGAGGCCATGATGAAGGATTTGGCTGCTTCCTTGAAGTGCCGTTGCTGCGACCTTCCGGACCGTTTGGATGCTCTGCATTGCGAGCTGAAGGCTGTACAAAAGAAGGCTGATGAGCTGACCCAAGAAATCGCTAAGGCACAGGTTTCCAATGTGGCTGACCAAGTGAAGGAAATCAAGGGCGTGCCCGTGCTGGTACAAAAGGTACAGGCTGATAGCGTTGATGCTCTGCGTAATTTGGGTGACCAAATGCGCGATAAGGTTGGCGGCGTGGTAGTGCTGGCAGCTGTGATGGGCGAGAAGGTAAGCATTTTGACCATGGCTACTAAGGATGCTGTGGCTAAGGGTGCTCACTCCGGCAATATCGTGAAGGCTGTGGCTAAGCTGTGCGGCGGTGGCGGCGGTGGTCGTCCCGACATGGCTCAGGCTGGTGCTAAGGATGTGTCCAAGGTGGATGCAGCTTTGGCTGAAGCTCCGACTATCATCGAAGGTATGTTGAAATAAGATTTTAAACCCCATCTGTTCAACAGGTGGGGTTTTGTGATAAAATAAGTGTAACGACAAGCCGAAAGGAGTTGTTATTAATGTCTGAAGTATCTCAAGAAACCATGATGTTCAAGCGCCAGCCGGAAAAGCTGGACGTGGCTGAAACTATAAAGGAAGTATATGCTGCTCTGGAAGCGAAGGGCTACAATCCGGTGGACCAGCTAGCAGGCTATTTGCTCAGCGGGGACCCCACCTATATCACAAGCTACGACAATGCGCGCACTAAGCTGCGCCGCCACGAGCGCTATGAGCTCATCGAGGCTATGGTAATTAGCTACTTAAAACAAATTAATAAATAAGGAGAAACTACATGCGCAAAATGTCCCTAGATGTGGGCACAAGAACCATCGGCATTGCGGTCAGCGACCTCTTAGGCATGATTGCCAACGGGGTGGAGACCATCAAACGCACTACGGAAGAGCGTGATTACGCCCGCATCGCCCAGCTCATCAAGGAGCACGAGGTGGATACCCTGGTGGTGGGCTATCCCAAGAATATGAATGGCACCATCGGTGAACGAGCCCAGGCCTGCGAAGCCATGGCCCATAAGCTGGAGGAAATGTTTCCTGATTGCAAGGTGGTGCTGTGGGATGAACGCTTGAGCACCGTGGCAGCAGAAAAGGTGTTGGTGGATGCGGATATGCGCCGCAAAAAACGCAAGCAGGTCATCGATATGATGGCGGCCGTGGTGATTTTGCAAAATTATTTGGACAGCAAAAGCTTTAAAATTTGACAGAAGCACCGGAGTATTATAAAATAATATGGTAACTATTTTTACAGAAAGAGGTGCCCTCATGGCTGATAAGGATATTAAAAACGAAGAATTGGCTGCTATGCAAGAGGAAGCAGAAGAAGTTGATGTTGTTGTTTTGACTGACGAGCAAGGCAACGAAAGCTATTTCATGGAAGAAATGATTATCCCCTACAATGGCAAGAGCTTTGCTGTGCTGGTAGCCATCGACGAGGATTGCTGCGAGGATGAGGATTGCGAGTGCCATCACCACGAAGAGGATGAGGACGATTATTGCATCATCGCCCGCATCGACTTTGATGAAAATGGCGAAGCAGTTTATGTTGGTCCTACCGATGAAGAATACGAAGCCGTTGCTGCTCTGTACGACCAATTCTGCGAGGAAGAAGAATAAAAAGCACCGGACTTCGGTCCGGTATTTTTATGTAAAATCTGACGAGTGGGGAAGATTGGTGTATGGATGAGGAAAAAATCACCAAAATAAAGCATTGGCTGAAGCAGAATTGGTACATTGCGCTGGCTGTACTGATTGTGGTTCCTCTGCTGGGCTTTTTGAGCATGCTGCATGTGCGAGGCAATAACAAGGATTTTGCGGCTCATGGTCCGCACTTGATCATCGTCAAGGAGGGCATGACTACGGCGGATATTGCCCAGCTGCTGCACGAGAAAAAGCTGGTCAAGGACCCCTCGGCTTTTCGTTTAGAGGCTCGCTACAAGGGCTTGGCAACCAAGCTGCAGGCAGGACCCTACCAAATTGACGGTGGTCTCAGCAATGGGGAAATCGTGGACGTGATGGTCAAGGGGCGCGTGAAGCTGCTGCGCTTTACTCTGCCTGAGGGCTACACGGTGGTCAAGACAGCCAAAAAGCTGGAGGAAGAAGGGCTTGGCAGTGCGGATAAGTTTATCGCGGCTGCCAAAAATTATGCGCCTTATGACTATATGCAGACGGATAATCCTGATGTACTTTTTAAGGCGGAGGGCTTCCTTTATCCTGCTACCTATGAAATGCCTGTGGGACTAAGCGAGGAGAAAATTCTTG
>SFRS01000130.1 GCA_004562175.1 bacterium
CGAGAAAATGCGCATAAGGTAGGGGAGAATATGAAGCATTTATTTAATTATTGCGCCATTGATTGGTATGAGAACGAGCTGAAGGCTAATGGGCTCGATTTGCATCAAATGGTGCAGGATATGGGCGTGGACGGCATTGAGCAGTTCATCTATTCCTTGGAGCCCGTTTCCAATAAATATAAGGATATCACCGTGGGCGTGCATTTGAATTATTGGCCCTATTGGATGGATTTTTGGCTGAAAAAGGCGAAGCGCTTAAAGCAGCAGTTTCGCAATATTCGCGAGCGCAACAAGTACTTTAAGGATGCCATGAGCTGTGACGAGTGGCTCAGTGTTATTCGCCGTAATATTGGTGCTGCTCTGGCCCAAAGCCCGGAATATTTGGTGTGGCATGTGGCAGAGGCCAATAATGAGGAGGCCTTTACCTATGAGTTTAATTATAGCGACAGGGAAGTGCTGACCGCAGCAGCAGATGTTTTTAATTCTGTGTGCGACGAAATTCCTGCTCATATCCCTGTTTTGTTTGAGAATTTGTGGTGGCCGGGCTTACGTCTGACCGATGTGCGCAATGTGAAGTATTTCTTCGAGCGCTTGGAACGCAAGAATGTGGGCATTATGCTGGATACGGGCCATTTGATGAACACGAATCTGCGCTTGAAGAATGAGGCTGAGGGTGCGGAGTACGTGTGCAAGGTCTACGAAAAGCTGGGCGAATGCCGCAGTCTGGTGCGTGGCGTGCATCTGAGCTGCTCTCTTTCCGGAGCTTATCAGCGTGGCTTGAGCCATCAGGTGCCGGAAAAGCTGGATATGGAGACCATTTGGAAGCATATCGGCAATATTGACCAGCACAAGCCCTTCCAAACGGAGGCAGCCAAGAAGATTTTGGAGACTATTCAACCGGAGTATGTAACTCACGAGGTGGGCTACGACAGTCTTAAGGATTTGTGTGAGCAGCTGCCCATCCAGCTTAAAGCATGTAAATAATTTTCAACATAAAAAATTCCCTACTCAAGCGAGTAGGGAATTGCTTTTTTACAGGGGTAGATAGGTGCTTTTGTGACCCTTGGCTTCTAAAAGGTGGACTAGCTTGTGGCAGTGGAGCCATACGGTAGCCGTGTTGGAATCCAAATGGGTGGCGATGGTGTTCTCCTTCAGCTCAGCATCAAAAAATGCTTGCACTCTGTGCTCCTTGTCCTGCAAGAGGCCAAAGGGGGTCACAGCTCCTGGGATGAGCCCTAAAAGCTGCATGAGCTCTTGGCTGCTAGCCATGGTCAGGCGTCTGGAGCCGATTTTGACACGCAGCTCCTTCAAATCCAGCCTTTTGTCCAAGGGCAGCACCACCAAATAATAGCTTTGGTGCTTATCATCAGTCAAAAGCAAGCTTTTCACCGCTGCCTGCACATTGGGCAGCCCCAAGGCTTTGCCTTGGGCTACGGTAAAGATGGGCTCATGCTTGCGCACAATATAGTTGATATGATGCTCCTCCAACAGCTGGAGAATGGCTTGCTCTGAAAGTGCCATAACGCTTATTGTTGGGGCTCATAGGGCTGGTTCATCAGCTCTTGGTCATCGAAATAGTTGATGCGCATAGCTTCGCGTACATCATGCAGGGTGTCCGCAGCAGCTGCTGCAGCAACCTCGCTGCCCTTGCGCAGAATTTCGTAAACCTCGGGAATGCGTTGCTCCCACATGTGACGACGCTCGCGAATGGGGGACAGGGTTTCCTCCAATACCTTGATGAGGAACTTCTTTACCTTTACGTCGCCCAAGCCACCACGTTGGTAGTGAGCCTTGAGGGCGTCCAGATTTTCGTAATCGGGCAGATATTTGGCGAAATGCTCGGGCTTGCAGAAGGCGTCCAAATAGGTGAAGACGCAGTTGCCTTCGATTTGGCCGGGGTCTTCCACACGCACGTGGTTGGGGTCGGTGTACATGGACATAACCTTTTTCTTGACCACATCAGCAGGGTCGCTCAGATAAATGCAGTTGCCCAAGGATTTGCTCATTTTGGCCTTGCCATCGATGCCGGGGAGGCGCATGCAAGCGTCATTGGAGGGCAGCACAATTTCCGGCATGGTCAGGGTGGGACCATAGACGGAGTTGAATTTGTGCACGATTTCGCGGCACCTTGAAGGCAGTGATATCAGCAGCTTGGCTGATGGGATAGCAGAAGAAGCCTACGGGGATGCTAGCTTCAAAATTGCGCATTTTGATTTCGTTCTTGACGGTCGGGTTGCGTTGCACGCGAGCCACAGTAACCAGATTCATATAATAGAAGGTCAGCTCTGTGAGCTGGGGTACCATGGATTGTACAAAAATCGTGGTTTTGGCAGGGTCCAGACCGCAGGCCAAATAATCCAGGGCCACCTCGATAATATTCTTACGTACCTTTTCAGGATGCTCAGCGTTGTCAGTGAGCGCCTGGGCATCAGCAATCATGATGTACACCTTGCCGAATTCACCGGAATCCTGCAAGCGCACGCGCTCTCTCAGAGAGCCAACATAGTGGCCCACATGCAAGCGACCAGTGGGGCGGTCGCCGGTCAGAATAATTTTTTCTGCCATCTTTCTATACCTCCAAGTGCCAGTTTTGGCGTAAATTTCTCAATAGTCTATTTTAATATTATACCTTTTAACGCCGACTTTGTAAACGTTAAAAAGTAAGTCTTAGGTTTTCTTGCTCATGATGAGAAAGAATAGGGCGGCTTTTAGGCATAAAAAATCTCCATTGATGCAAGGCCTGTGGCTTATAACCAAGGCCAGAATCAATGGAGATAATTTTTTAGGAAATACTATTCAGCTTACAGTCTGTTGGAGCTGTTGAGCACGTCGCGCATTTTGTGAGCAACCATGTCTTGGATTGCTTGGCGAGCAGGCTTCAGATATTGACGAGGATCGAAGTCGCCGGGGTTTTCTACGAAGTGCTTGCGGATGGAAGCAGTCATAGCCAAGCGCAGGTCGGTGTCAATATTGATCTTGCAAACGCCAAATTTGCCGGCGCGCAGCAGCATATCTTCGGGAACGCCTTGAGCGCCGTCTAATTTGCCACCGTATTTGTTGCATTCTTCAACGAAGGCAGGGATAACAGTGGAAGCACCATGGAGTACCAGGGGATAGCCGGGGAGCAGGTTGGTGATTTTTTCCAGACGTGCAAAATCCAGCTCCGGTTTACCCTTGAATTTATAAGCGCCATGGCTGGTGCCGATAGCAATGGCCAAGGAGTCGCAGCCGGTGCGCTCAACGAATTCTACAGCTTGATCCGGGTCGGTATAGGTTGCATCCTTAGCGGCAACCTTCACAGCGTCTTCCACGCCGGCCAGCTTGCCCAGCTCTGCTTCAACCACAACGCCGCGTTCATGAGCATATTCAACTACACGACGGGTAATTTCAATGTTTTCTTCGAAAGGATGCTTGCTGCCATCGATCATAACGGAGGTGAAGCCACCATCAACGCAGGCCTTGCAGATTTCAAAATCTTCGCCGTGATCCAGATGCAGGCAGATGGGCAAACCAGTGTCCTCAACAGCAGCCTCAACCAGCTTCATCAGGTAAATGTGGTTGGCATATTTACGAGCGCCAGCGGAAACCTGCAGAATCAGCGGAGATTTTTCGGCTTGGGCAGCTGCCACGATACCTTGGATGATTTCCATGTTATTAACGTTGAAGGCACCAACTGCATAGTGGCCTTCATAAGCTTTTTTGAACATTTCGGTAGAAGTTACTAAAGGCATTAATATTCCTCCTTAATTATCAGCCCACGGGCTGAGTTATCCAATGTCTATACTCTAATTATAGCACACTATTTGCTGATTTAGTATAGAATTTTTCGCAAATCCTCTGGCAAAGAGCGGGTAATTTCTAGCTCGTAGTCACCTACGGGATGGCGCAGGGCCAAGCGATAGGCATGCAAGGCGTGGCGGGCTTGGGGACCAGGTGTGCCGTAAAGATTGTCATTCACCAAAGGGTGGCCCATATAAGCCATGTGCACGCGAATTTGGTGGGTGCGGCCGGTGAAAAGACGCAGCTTGAGCAGGGTGTTAGCACCATAATAGCCCAGCACTGTGTAGGCAGTTTTGGCCTCCTTGCCCCGCGTAAAATCCACGCAGCGCTCGATGATGCTGCCCTCCTTGCGGGCAATGGGAGCGTCAATGAGCCCTTGTGGCTCCGCAACATGACCTTGGGCAATGGCCAAATATTCCTTGATGACCTCCTGCTGGCTCAGCCAAAATTGGATGATGGGCTCCTTGGCGAAAATTACGAGGCCGGATGTGTTGCGGTCCAGCCTAGAAACAGGATGAATGTCTGCGGTGATGCCGCGCTCGACGTAGTAGGCCTTCACTAAATCATACAGTGTGCCCTCCCACTGGCTGACAGTGGGGTGCACCAGCATGCCTGCGGGCTTGTCCATGATGAGCATGTAATCATCCTCATAGGCGATCATGGCGGGGGTGAGGGCCGTGGGGAGCTGGGGCTGCCAGGGCTCCCTAATGCTTGTAGTGATGCTTGCAGCCTTTGCTTCAGTTGCTGTCGTTGCCATAACCTTAGTGGAGCTGGATGGGTGCCTTGTCCACCACCTCGATATTATCCAGCTGGGCCTTGAGCTGGCCGCGAATATTTGCTAAATAAAGCTTGTAGAGCTCCTTTTGCTCAGCCAATTCCTCAGCGGTGAGGCCTTCTTTTTTCTTTTTGTGAGCTAGTTCATTGATGCGCTCAATCATATCCTTCATTTCCATGTGAAATCACTCCTTTTGTATAGGTAGATGGGAGCAAGCCCCCTTGTTCATAAGACTGGATTATGCTTCTTATTATAGCAAAGCAGGGGAAAAGGGGCAAGAAGGAGCTGGTTTTATTGACTGGTATAAGTAATTGTGCTATTATGATATGAGTGTTAATAAGAATAGGTTCTGGACTCTTGTGCGTGGACCGGAGCCCCATGGGAGGCAGCGCCTAAAGCTGTACTCCAAGAGAAGATTATAATTTTGAGGTGATGATAGATGCAGTGGAAAAGGATTGCAGGAGCTTGCCTATGTGTGGCTGCGTTAGCTTTGGCTGGCTGCGGCGGCAGCGGTGAAAAGCTTGCGGTGGATGCCGGCAAGGCCTATTTGTCCTTAAAGGATGCAGCAGGACGTCAGGTAGTTTTGGCGCAAAAGCCGGAACGAATAGTGAGCCTGAGTCCCTCATATTTGGGTATGATTGAAGCCGTGGGCGGAAAAATCGTGGGCCGTGCCTCCTCCAAGGTGGGCACCATTCCTGAGTCCATGAAGAATGTGCCGGAAATTGGCTTTGTTTTCAACATCAATATGGAAAGCTTGGTGGCTTTGCGCCCGGATTTGGTGCTTGCAGGACGCAATCAACACGAAAAGTTTGTGCCCCTTTTGGAGTCCAACAAGATTAAGGTTATCGAATTTGATGCCAAAACCTATGACGAGGTGAAGCAGACTGTCAAGGTTTTGGGGGATGTTTATGGCAATCCTGACAAGGCCAAGGCGGAAAACGAGCTGTTGGATAAGCAAATTAACGAGATTAAGGCCAAGCTGCCCAAGGAGAA
>SFRS01000131.1 GCA_004562175.1 bacterium
GGATCTATATTTATATATGGGTCAAACTTTTGAATGGTTACCCTGTAGCCACGGCTTTTCAGCAAACGACCTAAGGATGCAGCAGTTATGCCCTTGCCCAAAGAAGAAACAACACCGCCGGTGACAAAGATGTACTTAGTATTAGTAGTCATAATTTTAATCCCCCTCAAGATTACATAAAAATGTCTACGACAAACATCAATATGAAATTATATTTTTTATCCCTGCAGTTGCAGAGAATTTTGACCTTACATTCTTTCCGGAGCAGATACTCCCAAAATGCCTAAAGCATGACGAATGGTGTGACCCACCGCCTTTACCAATGCAATGCGGGCTTGCTGTAAATCAGTCTCTACACCCAAAATACGACATTGATTATAGAAGGAGTGGAAAAGTCCTGCCAGCTCATAAGCATAGGTAGCAACGCTGTGCACAGCGCGCTCACGGGCAGCACGGGCAATTAATTCAGGATACTCGCCCAGCTTTTTAATCAGGGCCAGCTCCTCCGGAGCAACCAAGGCATCCAGCTTCAGCTGCTCGGCAGGCACCGCCTCGATACCAGCCTCAGCCAGTTGACGACCGATGCTAGAGATGCGGGCATGAGCATATTGGATATAGTAAACAGGATTCTCGTTGGACTTTTCCGTAGCCAAGGTCATATCAAAATCCAGCTGACTATCCAAGGAGCGCATGCAGAAAAAATAGCGGGCAGCATCAGTACCAACCTCATCCATGAGCTCACGCAGGGTGATGGTCTCGCCGGTACGCTTGGACAGCTTCACAATGTCGCCGTTGCGGTACAGACGTACCATTTGCAGCAGCATAACCTCCAAATTATTGGCATCAAAGCCAAGGGCATTGACAGCAGCCTTTACGCGGGCAATATAACCATGGTGGTCAGCACCCCACAGATTGATTACGCGAGCAAAGCCGCGTTCAAATTTATTGCGATGGTATGCAATATCAGCAGCAAAATAGGTGGGAACGCCGTTGTCACGAATAACAACGCGATCCTTGTCATCACCCTGCGCAGTGGAATTCAGCCACAGGGCTCCGCCCTCCTCGTAAATATAGCCTCTCTCCTTAAGGAAGTCCACAGCTTCACGAATTTTATTGGCTTCGTGCAGGGATTTTTCGCTGAACCATACATCGAAGGTTACACCAAAGGCTTCCAAATCCTCCTTCAGACCAGCCAGCTTTTCTTTATAGGCAATATCAAGGAATTTTGCCAAGCGCTCTTTTTCCTCCAAGGCCACAAATTCCTTACCATAGATGCGAATGATACGCTGTGCAGTTTCGATAATATCATAGCCGTGGTAGCCATTTTCCGGGAAGGCAATGCCCGTGGGCATTTCGTCCAGCTGCTTCACAGTCAAGTCGGCAGGCACACCGCCCATTTCCTCCAGCTTCAAAAGCTGCAGATAGCGAGCGTTCACAGAGGCTGCCAAATTATTCATTTGGTTGCCGGCATCGTTAATATAGTATTCGCTTTCCACATCATAGCCGGCGGCACGCAGCAGATTGACCATGGCGCTGCCCACGGCAGCGCCGCGAGCATGACCAATATGCAGGGGGCCGGTGGGGTTAGCACTGACATATTCCACTTGAATACGACCAAAATCGTTGGCCGGCAAATTGCCATAATTTTCACCAGCGGCCAAAATGCTAGCCAGCAAATCGGCAGTCCAGTTTTGCTTCAAATAAAAATTGATGAAGCCGGGACCGGCAATTTCTGCTTTTTCCACGGAAGCACAATCCAAATTGTCTACCACAGCTTGGGCAATTTGGCGGGGTGCGCAGTGCAGACTGCGAGCGGACTGCATGGCAAAGTTGGTAGCAAAATCACCAAACTCCTTTTGGGGCGGCACCTCCAGCATCACCTCGGGCAATACACCCGGCTTCAAGGCACCATTATCAATAGCCTTTTGGGCCGCAGCCTTAATGGCCGCAGCTAAAATATCCTTTATATCCAAAGCGAAATCTCTCCTTACTTTATATTTTCTCTATAGCTTACATGGTTTCGTATACGGGGTCATTGGTTAGCTCAATACCAAGCTTCTTGAAGATTTTAAAATCACCCTCAGTAAGCATAACCGTGGAATGAGCTTGGCAGCCCTTCAGCTTCGGCAGCTGGTCCAAGGCCAGCTTGGCAAGGCTATCAGTAGCTGCACACATGGACAGAGCAATGAGCACCTCATCCATATGCAGACGCGGGTTTTTGCTACCCAAGAATTTCGTCTTCAGTCCTTGAATAGGATTGATGTAGGTGGGAGAAATCAAATGCATTTCATCAGCAATCTTGCCCAAGGCCTTGATCGCATTCAAAAGCACTGCACTGGCAGGACCTAGCAAATCGGTGGTCTTACCGGTTACGATGCTACCATCAGCAAGCTCTAGGGCAATTACAGCGCATTGACGCTCCTCAGCCACCTCTTTGGCTACGGTTACCACCTTGCGGTCGTTGACGCTGACCTTAGCCTGCTTCATCAGGAGCTCCAGGGTGTAGACCTCCTGCTTGGTGGCCTCATCCTTCACCATGCGGTTCCAGGATTGATAATAACGACGAATGATTTCCTGACGCGAAGCTTCGCAGCAGGCTTCGTCATCACAAATGCAGTTGCCCGCCATATTCACGCCCATATCCGTTGGTGATTTATAAGGACAGTAGCCATAAATGCCTTCAAAAATCGCTGCCAAAACGGGATAGATCTCCACGTCACGATTATAGTTGACAGTGGTAACACCATAAGCCTCCAAATGGAAGGGGTCTATCATGTTGACATCCTGCAAATCAGCAGTAGCAGCCTCATAAGCCATGTTGACAGGGTGCTTCAAGGGCAAATTCCAAATGGGGAAGGTTTCAAATTTGGCATAACCAGCCTTGATACCCCGCTTGTTTTCGTGGTAGAGCTGGGACAGGCAAGTGGCCATTTTGCCGCTGCCAGGTCCGGGAGCGGTCACCACCACCAAAGGACGGGTGGTTTCCACATAATCATTCTTGCCGTAGCCTTCATCGCTGACAATATGCTCCACATTATGAGGATAGCCCTCGATGGGATAATGGAAGTAAACCTTGATATCCAAGGCTTCCAACTTCTTCTTAAAGCTTTCGATGGACTTTTGGCCCTTGTATTGGGTAATCACTACACTGCTCACATACAGCCCCTTGGAGCGATACACCTTAACTAGGCGCAGCACATCTAAATCATAGGTCAAGCCCAAATCATGCCGCATCTTGTTGTTTTCAATATCCGCAGCATTAATGGAAATAATCATTTCCGCTTGGTCCGCAAGCTGCAGCAGCATTTGCAGCTTGCTGTCAGGAGCAAAGCCCGGCAGCACACGAGAAGCGTGATAATCATCGAACAGCTTGCCACCAAACTCCAAATACAGCTTGTCACCAAACTTGCCGATGCGCTCCTTGATATGCTCTGATTGCATAGTTAAATACTTTTGATTGTCAAAGCCAATTTTCATGTCAAAGTACCTCTATTTCAATTAAAAGCTTCATCTCACCATAGGGAGCGTCCCCATGATAAAGAGTAT
>SFRS01000132.1 GCA_004562175.1 bacterium
CATTATCGCGGTGGCCTTGGTAAACCACTTCTTCCAAAGTCCGGAGCTGGACGTGGTGACAGCCCTGGGCGCTCTTTTGGGCCACAATTATTCCGCCTTCTTGGGCTTCAAGGGTGGCAAGGGCGTGGCCACGGGCTTGGGCCTGTTGGTCTTTTTGATGCCGAAGGTGGCAGGCACGGTCTTTTTGGTATGGCTGGTGTTGGTGCTCCTCACTCGCTATGTGTCCTTGGGCTCCATTGTGGCAGCTATTTTGACGCCCATCATGTCCTGGTACTTTGGCTATCCCTGTGCCTATGTGCTTTTGGGTGCCATTGCGGGATTTTTTGTGGTGCTGCGCCACAAGGAGAATATCGGTCGCCTTTTGAATGGCACGGAAAGCAAAATCAAGCCGGGCAATGCCAAGAATTTACAAAAATAGCTTGAGCAAAGCGATAACAAAGCTCAGATAACGTCTCTTTGGTACTGGGAAGCCGGTGCCCAAGAGGCGTTTTGCTTTTTCTAGCTGCGGTGGACATAAAAATGCGCAAATTTTTCACAAAAAAACCTTTGTATTTTTCACACAAACAGTGGTATAATATTCCTAGAGTTTTTTTGAAGAAAGGGGACTGTACTATGTCTGAAAAATCCACATTCTATCTGGTTAGGGAAGAAATTCTTCCTGAGGCCATTAAAAAGACCATAAAAGTAAAGGAAATTCTCAAACGCGGCGAAATCAAGACCATCAATGAGGCTGTTGAGAAAATGGGCCTGAGCCGTAGCGCTTATTATAAATACAAGGATTTTGTCTTCCCGTTCTATGAGGCAAGCAAGGAAAAGATTATCACTCTCTCCCTCTTGTTGGAGCACAAATCCGGCGTGCTCTCCAAGGTTTTGAACACCGTGGCCGATGATTCCGGCTCCATTATGACCATCAACCAGGGAATTCCCCTGCAGGGCGTGGCCAACACCACTATTTCTATCGAAACCAAGCATTTGACTGTAGATCTAGAAGCTTTGCTGGACAAGCTGCGCATGATCGACGGCGTGAAGCGCTTGGAGGTTTTGGGCCAGGTATAAGCCCAAAGCTTAGTGATGAAATTTTAGCTGGAGGGGGCTTTGTAGATAATGAAGGATTTTATTAATGTGGGCCTGCTGGGCGCGGGCACCGTGGGCGGCGGCGTCATCAAGGTTTTAGAAAAGAATGCTGCCGATATTGAAAAGAAGGTGGGCAAGCCCATTCGCATTACCAAGGTTTTGGACCGCAATGTGGAGAAGCGTCGCGCCGAATATGGTGAACAATACTTTTTTACCAATAAAATCGAGGATATTTTGGACGACCCCGATATTGATATCGTGGTAGAGCTGTTGGGCCGCGAGCATCCTGCCAAGGAGTACATCGTGGCGGCCTTTGAAAAGGGCAAGAACGTGGTTACGGCCAACAAGGATGTGATTGCTCATTATGGCGAGGGCATTTATACCTTGGCCGAGCAAAAGGGCTTGGACTTCATGTTCGAGGCCAGCGTGTGCGGTGGCATCCCCATCATCGAGCCCTTGAAGACCAGCATGGCCGGCAACCAAATCCATTCTGTGATGGGTATCGTGAACGGCACCACCAACTATATGCTGTCCAAGATGTCCAATGAGCATTTGGATTACGACGAGGTTTTGAAGGAGGCCCAAGCCAAGGGCTATGCGGAGTCCGACCCCACGGCTGACGTGGGCGGCTTGGATGCTGCCCGCAAGGTGGTTATCCTTGCTTCCATCGCCTTCAACACTCGCATAAGCTTGAAGGATGTTTTAGTAGAGGGCATCGAGAATATCGAGGCCTGTGATATCAAGTATGCTCAAAGCTTGGGCTATGCAGTGAAGCTGTTGGGCATCGCCAAGAATGATCCAGAAAATGGCATTACTGTGTGCGTCAAGCCCACCATGCTGCCTCTGACCCATCCCTTGGCCGGTGTCAATGGTGTATATAACGCTGTCTTCGTCAACGGTGACGCTATTGGCGAAGCTATGTTCCTAGGCATGGGCGCAGGTCGTTTGCCCACTGCCAGCTCCGTGGTGGGCGATATCATCGAGATTGCCCGCGATATCCAAAGTGGCAGCACAGGACGCATTGCCTGCACCTGCTTCAAGGAGAAGAAGCTGTGTCCGCCGGAGAAGATGTCCGCTCCTGCCTATATTCGTCTGCAGGTTTTGGACCAGCCTGGCGCTTTGGCAGCCATTGCTGCAGCCTTTGGTGCGCAAAATGTATCCCTGCGCAATGTTATCCAACAGAACGCAGCCAAGGGTCAAAAGGCGGAGATCGTGGTTATTACCCACAGTGTTTCCGAGTCCAATTTGCAAATGGCACTTCAGATTTTGAGAGTGCTGCCGGTGGTAGAAAAGGTGAGCTGCGTTATCCGCGTTGAGGATAGCAGCTTGGCATAGGGGAACAAGGAGAGCAAGATGAAGAAGGTTACGATTCGTGTTCCCGCTACCTCTGCCAATTGTGGCCCTGGCTTTGACACCTTGGGCCTGGCAGTGAACCTATATAATGAAGTAACTTATGAAATTACGGATACCAAGGGCTTTCAGCTGAAGGTGGAGGGCGAGGGCGCCGAGTATTTGAAGCCCTTTGGGCGCAATTTGGCCTTTGCCAGCTTCCTGAAGGTGTGGAATTTGGCCACTGATGGCCAGCGCATCGGCCTGAAGGTCAGCATGGTTAATCGCATTCCTATGTCTAGAGGCCTCGGCAGCAGCTCCAGTGCAATTGTGGCCGGTCTTTTTGCGGCCAACTGCCTGTGTGATAATCGCTTTACCATGGACGAGCTTTTGGGCTTTGCTACGGAAATCGAGGGTCACCCTGACAATGTAGCCCCTGCTCTGTACGGTGGCTTCACCATTAGTTATATGGAGGGCGAGCGAGCTCATTCCCTGCGCCTCTTGCCGGCGAAGCCCTTGCAGTTCATTGCGGTGGTTCCGGAAAGCAAGCTGGCCACTTCCTTGGCCCGTCAGGCGATTCCTGCCACGGTGCCTCACAAGGATGCGGTGTATAACACTTCCCGCGCTTCTCTTTTGGTGGGCGCTTTGCTCAGTGGTCAGTATGAGTATTTGGGCATGGCTTTGGAGGACAAGCTGCATCAGCCGTACCGGGCCCATTTGATTCCGGGCTTGGCGGAGGTTTTTGCAGCAGCGAAGGCGGCTGGTGCCTACAACGCGATTATCAGCGGTGCGGGCTCCACGGTGATGGCTTATGCAGCTCCTGAAGCAGATGGCAAGGCGATTGCTGAGGCTATGGTGAACACCTTTGCGAAGCAGGGCGAGCGTGCTGCGTACCACCTTTTGACGCTAGACACCGAGGGCGTGAAGGCGATTGGTTAAAAGCGTAAAGCTAGTGTGATTTCAGAAAATTATCGGGAAAAGCATGAAAAAGTGCTTGACTTTTCTCCCATAATACAGTATAATCTTACATGTTGCTGATGAACAGCAACAACCCAAAATGTCGGGGCGTGGCTCAGTTTGGTAGAGCGCTTCCTTGGGGTGGAAGAGGTCGTGGGTTCGAATCCCGCCGCTCCGAC
>SFRS01000133.1 GCA_004562175.1 bacterium
ATATACGTTGTTCCTGTAACGAAACGTTACTCGAAACAGGTGTTTGATGTTATTTTCTAGTCAGCTTGTAAATCAAAGCGTTGCAGATAGCTGCTGCCACATTGCTGCCGCCCTTGCGGCCGCGAGCAACAATGTAGGGAATACCGGTCTTCATAATGATTTCCTTGGATTCCACCACGTTCACGAAGCCAACGGGTACGCCGATAACCAATTCCGGCTTAATCTTGCCCTCTTTTACCAGCTCATCAAGGCGTACCAAAGCGGTGGGAGCATTGCCCACAGCGATGATCACAGGACCTTCGATGGTGCAAGCCTTTTCCATGCAGGCAGCAGCTCTAGTAGAGCCTGCTTCCTTAGCGCGAGCAGCCACATCAGGGTCAGCCATGAAGCACACTGCCTTGGCACCCAGCTTGGAGAGGCCCATCTTGTTGATGCCGGTGCAGGCCATATTGGTATCGGTAACAATGGTAGCACCCTTCTCAAGTGCTGCCAAAGCCTTCTCCACTACGCCCTCACTGAAAAGCAAGGTGCGAGCATAATCAAAGTCTGCGGAGGTGTGGATAACACGCTTCACGATATCCAGCTTTTCGGGATCAATTTTGATTTGGCCTAATTCCTCGCCGATGATTTCCATACTGCGTTTTTCAATATCTGCAGGCAGAACGTTTTGTAATTGCATTGTAACACTACCTTTCCTATCACATCAGGCAGTGGCGATTATCGTTCCACACCTGTACGCGCGCCAATCCCCTTTTCATAGGGATGCTTGCGCTTACAGATTTCCGAAACATAATCAGCCAGCTCCACCAGCTCGCTAACAGGATTGCGCCCGGTGAGCACAACCTCCAGCTCTGCCGGCTTGCCCTTGAGAAAATCAACTAAAATATCTTTATCAAAAACGCCAGTATTAATGGCGCCGATAACCTCATCAAGAATAAGCAGGTCAATGTGCTCGTCCATGCACTTTTGCTTAACCTTGTCGAAAAGGGCCAGGTGCTCACCCTTCACCTGTGCCTTTTCCTCGTCATTCATTTGGAAGGTGAATTTTTTAGTTTCCTTGCCACGCATAACCTCTATAGTAGGTAGTAATGCCAGGCTCTTGAGCTCGCCCGTGGGTCTGCTTTTGAGAAACTGTACGATGAGGACATGGTTGCCGTGGCCTGCGCAGCGCACTGCGAGACCCAAGGCAGCTGTTGTTTTGCCCTTGCCATCACCGCAATAAATATGAATCAAGCCGCCATCCTTCATTTAGACGCCTGCCTCCAAAATTTCGTAAACCTTCTGCATGTCAATGTCCTTGCGTACAGCATCGGCCAAAATGTCGTATTGTTGGCGCTTGTAATCCGCAAAGTTGATGGTCTTCACATCCTCCATATGCAGGCCCTTCTTAGCCAGCAATGCTTCCACAATCTTGGCCGCAATACCGTCCCCATCAAAAACGCCATGCACATAGGTACCATAAACATTCATCTTGTAGGTAATATTTTGATTGCCCTCGGCAAATTCCTCCCCCGCCTCATGGATGGGCTTAATAGAGGTCATAGCGTTTCTGTCGTCAAAGGTAGTCACGCCGGAGTGAATCTCATAGCCATGCAGGGGCATACCACTGAGCTCACGGAAAATCCCCTTCACATCGCCAAAGCAGCCCTCCATTTGGATGGTGCGCTTGTGCTCGATGAAGGAGGTGGTGATATCCAAGAGGCCGAGGCCCGGGAAATCGCCGCCTTCTTCCACGCCGTAGGGGTCGGAA
The DNA here is from genome assembly GCA_004562175.1 of bacterium. Taxonomy (GTDB): domain Bacteria; phylum Bacillota; class Negativicutes; order Acidaminococcales; family Acidaminococcaceae; genus Phascolarctobacterium_A. The sequence goes on from SFRS01000133.1 coordinate 1,751, forward strand.
ATATTCTTGCCCAGCATTTGGTAGCCACCGCAAATACCGAAAATAACAGTGCCATTGGAAGCGTGCTTCAAAATGGCAGCCTCCATACCACTTTGGCGCAGCCATTTCAAATCACCAATGGTATTTTTGGTGCCGGGGATAATAATCATATCAGGGTTGCCCAAATCGCGTACATTCTTCACATAGCGCAGGGAAACGCCGGGAATCAATTCGAATACGTTGAAATCGGTATAATTGGACATACGCGGAGTGCGAATAACAGCGATATCAATCAAATCCACCTCGCTGTGACCGCTGATACGCTCGGAAAGGCTGTCCTCGTCCTCAATATCCACATTGAGCATGGGCAGCACGCCGATAACAGGCACACCGGTTTTTTCCTCAATCATGCGCAGGCCGGGACGCAAAATTTCCACGTCACCGCGGAATTTGTTGATAACAACGCCCTTCACCATAGCGCGTTCTTCCGGCTCCAGCAGCATCAAGGTACCATAAATGGAAGCGAAAACGCCACCGCGGTCAATATCCGCTACCAAAAGCACGGGCGCCTTGGCCATTTGGGCCATACCCATGTTCACAAAATCGTCCTTTTTGATGTTGATTTCTGCAGGACTACCGGCGCCCTCAATGCACACGATGTCATATTGGCTGGCCAGCGTATCAAAGGCCTCCTGCACCTTGGGACGCAAAGTGTGCTTCATGGCATAATACTCCTGAGCCTTCATGGTGCCGATGGCTTCACCGTTGACGATGACCTGGGAGCCACTGTCGCTGGTGGGCTTCAGCAAAATGGGATTCATGAGTACGCTGGGCTCAATATTGGCGGCCTCAGCCTGTACAACCTGAGCACGACCCATTTCTGCTCCCTCCCTCGTAATGAAGGAATTCAGCGCCATATTTTGGGATTTAAAGGGAGCTACCTTGTAGCCATCCTGATTAAACACGCGGCAGAGGCCCGCAGTTAAAAGGCTTTTGCCGGAGTTGGACATGGTACCAACGACCATGATTGCTTTTGCCACTTCAATCACTCTCTTTCATCAAAAAGTCCAATATTTGGTGATAATTCTTAGGCTGCCAGGTGCGTGTATGGCTGAGCAAGTCAGCACGCAAATAACCAGCTACCACAGGAGTGCAGCCAGCCCCATGCTTGCCAGTAATAGAGCTGGTCACATGGTCACCGCAGACGATGACCTTCACAGGCTCAGTCAAGCGGTGAGACAGGGGCTCCAAAAGCTCCTGGTCAATTTTCGTAATAAAGTCAGCCTTCGCCACATAGTCATAACGATGGGAAGCCTCGTCGGAGCCATTGAAATGCGCAATGACAAAATCATTCCGCTGCAAAAGCGCAAGGGTTGCCTCCGCCTTGGCGGCAACATCAGTGTCCACGTCTCCTGTAGCTGTGGGCGGAATGATGGTCTCCATGCCTAAGGCTCTGGCAATGCCTACCACGATTTCGGCCTTGCATACGGCGCTACCCTTGATGCCATGTAAGCTAGCAAAGGAGGGCAGCGTTTGCCGCGCCGAAGGCCCCCAGGGATAAAGTATATAATGCAAGCCATCATGAGCCAAAAAGGCCAGACGCTTGTTGGTTTCGTTGAGAAAATAATTCAGGGATAAAGATGCCCTGCGCAAGGGCTCCAAAAGCTCGTCCACAGCTTCCCCCACACTCTCATGGGGCGGGCGCACTGCGCAATCCAAAACAGCGGCTTCCTTGTCCAAAATCAGCAGGTTGCGATATTCCGACAGATGGATGAACTCAATATCCTTGAGCAC
>SFRS01000134.1 GCA_004562175.1 bacterium
TGGCCGGTCCTTTGCAAATCATCCTGAGCTGGTTTGGCATGGAATCACCCCGCTGGTTCAAGGAGGATTACCTGGTTATTTTTGCCATCTGCACCATCATAGGCTGGAAGGTTTTTGGCTACAATATGATCGTCATGCTGGCCGCCATGGTGGCAGTGCCCAAGGAGCTCATTGAGGCTGCCAAGCTGGAAAACGCCTCCAATTGGACCATTTTTCGCAAAATCATCCTGCCCATGACCTCCTCTACGGCCATTTATGTGTTCACCATTACAGTTGTTTTCGGCTTGCAGTACGTGCTGGTACCGGTGAATATGCTGACCCAGGGCGGTCCGGACCAGGGCAGCTCCAATTTGGTCTACATTATTTACCAATATGCCTTTACCTTCTTCCAAACGGGAGCCAGCGCTGCCTATGCTGTCATCACCATGGTCTGCTACCTGGTGTTCCTCTTTGTGAAGAATAAATTCCTGGAGAAGAAGGTGTACTATGAAAACTAAACTAGCCAGCTGGCGTGAGGAATGGGGCTACCACCTTGTGCTTTTAATAGCGGTGTTTTTGATGCTGTGGCCCATTATCTTTATGCTGTCCACCTCCCTCAAGGACTTGAATCAGGTTTTTGAATCCACCCTCAATCCCTTGCCCTTTCCTCCGACCTTTGCCAACTATACCAATGTGCTGGAAAATTTCCCGCTTCTGACCTATATTTGGAATACCTTTCATATCGCCATCGTGGTGACCTTGAGCAAGGCCTTGACCAGCGTGCTGGCGGCCTTTGGCTTCGTGTATTACGACTTCAAATACAAGGAAACAATTTTTAACGGCATGCTCCTGACCTTCTTTATTCCCATCACCGTGCTCATCATGCCCAACTATCTTTTGATGGCCAAGCTAGGCCTTTTGGATACGCCCTACGGGGTTATGCTGCCGAGCCTAGTGGATGGCATGGGCGTTTTCCTTATGCGCCAGACTATGCGCGGTATTCCTAAGCCCCTTTTGGAGGCGGCAATTTTGGATGGAGCAACGCCTCTGCAAATCCTGCGTAATGTGGTGCTGCCTCTGATCAAGCCTTCAGTGCTGGCCATTTCCATTCTGTTTTTCATCAACAGCTGGAATGAATATTTTTGGCCCCTGTTAATTTTGCAGGACAAGCATAATCTGACCCTGCCCTTGGCGCTGCAAATGTTCATTAGTGCCGAGGGTGGCAGCGAGTGGGGCGTGGCCATGGCTGTGGCTACATTGACCAGCTTGCCCCCGCTGGTGCTGTATGGCTTCTGCCAAAAATTTATTATTAATACCTTTATGCAAGCAGGTGTGAAAGGATAAAAGCATGGAAGAGAAAAATTTAGACTATCCGCAAAATGAATATAGCATTATATTTTCCGGCGTCAAAAAGGCCTATGGCAAAACCGTGGTCATTGAAGATTTAAACTTGGAAATCAAGCAGGGAGAGCGCCTCATCCTGTTGGGCCCCTCTGGCTGCGGCAAGACCACCACCCTGCGCATGATTGCAGGCTTTGAGGAAATCACCGCAGGGGACCTGTTTATGGACGGACGTCAGGTGAACGATGTGCCTCCGGGAGAGCGCAATATTGCCATGGTTTTCCAAAGCTACGCCCTTTTCCCGCATATGACTGTGTGGGAAAATATTACCTTTGGTCTGCAGCTGCAAAAGCTGCCTCAGGAGGAAATTCAGCGCCGGGCCAAGGAGGCTATGGAAATACTGCACTTAGAGGGCTATGAGAATAAAAAGACCCACGAGCTCAGCGGCGGCCAAAAGCAAAGGGTTGCCCTGTGCCGTGCTTTGGTGAAGCAATCACCCTACTTTTTGCTGGACGAGCCCCTGTCCAATCTGGATGCCAAGCTGCGCCAAAAGGCTCGCACCGAGCTGGTGAAGCTGCACGAAATGTTCAAGCCCACCATGGTTTATGTAACCCATGACCAAATCGAGGCTATGACAGTGGCGCACCGCATTGCGGTTATGAATCAAGGTCGCATCCAGCAAATAGACACGCCCTATAATATTTACCATCATCCGGCCAACACCTTTGTGGCAGGCTTCATTGGTTCCCCGGCTATGAATATTTTGGAAGCCCGGGTGCTGAATAAATGCCTCATTCTTGGCACATCTACCTTGAAGCTGCCCGAAGACAAGCTGGCGCAAATCGGTCAGCGGGAAAAAGTTTGCTTCGGTTTGCGTCCTGAGGCTTGCACCCCTGCCTTTGGTGATGCTATGATAAAGGGTAAGGTGGACTTTGTAGAAAACACGGGCAATTTGCAGACTGCAACGTTGCGCTTGGCGGACGGAGCCAGCATGTATGTGCAGGACAGCCATCAGGACGCACGTCTTGAGGCGTGCACGGGTGTGGATTTTGCTTGGGAAAATGTGTGCCTGTTTGATGCAGAGTCCGGTGAAAACTTGGAGCTGGGAGGCAAGAAGCATGCAATTTGAAATCAGTGATTTGCTCTTTGCGGGCTTTCCGAAATTTGCTTTGCGAGAGCTGGATAAAAAATATGGCATTGAATTCTTTTATGAATTCGGCAAGGATTATTATTGGGATAACGAAGTGGTCGCTTGGGGCAAGCGCAGCCTGTCCATCCATGGACCCTGTGTGGCTATAAATTTGGCAGACAAAAAGTGCAAAAATTATGGTAAGGTTTTCGCCAAGACCTTTGCCTATGCCAAGAAAATCAAGGCTGGCTTTGTGGTTGTCCACACCAACGAGGCTTGGCAGGGGGAGAGAGAGCAGGTGCAAAACTTGGTTATTCGCCGCCTGCGCACTGTAGTAGAGCTAGGCGAGCAATACGGTGTCAAGGTGCTCATCGAAAATGTGGGCTTGCGTCCTAAGCAAAGTTTGCTCTTTGATTTGCCTGAGTTCATGGCTCTCTTGGAATTATTTCCCGAAGCAGGTGTGCTGCTGGACACCGGTCATGCCAACGTGAACGGCTGGGATATTCCTGCCGTGGTGAAGACCTTGGGCAAGCGTCTGGTGGCCTGCCATCTCCACGACAACAGTGGCCTTGGGGACGAGCATCTGCCCATCGGCCAGGGCAGCATCGATTGGGAGGCCTATTTCAAGGCTATCAAAAAGCACGCGCCTAAGGCCATCCAAGTTTTGGAATACTGCCGCGGCTTCGAAAGCGCTGCCGGACTAGAGCAGCATATTGAAGAGTTAAAAGAAAAGTACAATTTATAATGATAAAGGAAAAAGCACTGCTGACCCCATGAGGGCGCAAGCAGTGCTTTTGCTTTGGTTTTACTGTTAAGTTGTTTGGTAATTGGAAAAACAAAAAAAGCACTTCGATTGCTCGAAGTGCTAAATTTCGTGGTGGGCGCTAACGGGATCGAACCGCTGACATTCTGCTTGTAAGGCAGACGCTCTCCCAGCTGAGCTAAGCGCCCCTTTGTGGTGACCGGTGGGGGAATCGAACCCCCGATACCGCCGTGAAAGGGCGGTGTCTTAACCGCTTGACCAACCGGCCAGGTGGCTCCCCGAGTAGGACTCG
>SFRS01000135.1 GCA_004562175.1 bacterium
TTATCGCTGATAGGGCCACCATTATAAGCATTATTGATTTCGGTAATGCGACTTGTAGTTGTAGCATCGGAGATATTGGCATAGTAATCCCCAAAACCACTTTGAATGATGCCATTAACATTAATATCCGTAGCATTGATATAAATATTACCGCCTGCAATATAATTGCCCGTTCCCTTCGTATCATCAGGGAGGGAAGTAGAGAACTCCTCAATATAATGCTTGCCATTGCCTAATTCAATAGCTTCTAGATACTTTTCATTATATTGAGAACGCACATCAGTGCCAATATTCACGATACCATTGGTATAGCCCTGGGTAATACTGCCATTATCAGCATTGAGCACCACTGTAGCACCGCTAATAGCCACAGCGTCCTGCACAGTCTTCCCTTGAATAACGATGTTATCATGGGCGCTGCTTATCTCCACAGCGCCATCGTTGGCATAGATATTTCCCTGCACCTGAATATTGGCCATGGGCCTAATAGAACCAGCTACACTCTGGGTCACACCCTGCTCGTCCACAAAGCTTCCTTGGTAGTTGATGCTTTTGCCGTTATACAAGCCTTGAATCTTGACCATGCCAGAGTCGCCGGCAGCGGCATCAACCGCACCAAAGCTAGCATCCGCAGACTTGTTGATGGCATTAATATTCTTATTAAAATCAGCCACACTTGTGCCTGTAACAATGCTATTATTATAGATTAATTTGCCACCTGCATCATCCACAGTAATGGCATTAACCTTGGTCAGCAGGTTGGTATTATTAGTTATGGTAATCTCCGGTGTACCTTGGGCCTTGATAGTACCTGTTGTAGCACCCTTGAGGTCATCCGTATCAATGGTTAGGTTGCCACCGGAAGCGGTTAATTCGGGAATTTCTACAAAGTCAACTAATAAGGTGTCCTTCACAACCAGCTTGTTGTCTTGGTCCAAGGTTGCTAAGCCCATATCCAACATTTCCTGCTTAATGCGATTAGCCTCGTCCTGATAACCAACATAAGCCGCCGAAGCATTGCCATCCTTGGCATACTCATTCATGACATCCAATACTTCTTCATAGCGTTTATAAAGAGTATTAGCATAATCCTCACTACCAAAGGTTAAGGAGGAGCTGCTTAAGCCTGTGCTAGCATCAGCGTCAACCGTGAGCTTAATGCCACTGGCATCCTTAGCTCCGGCTACAGTTGCACGCATATCCTTATCCAAGATGACGATATCCCCTTCTTCACCAATGGTAATATCAATTTTATTGGCCACACCTGCCACAAGCTTGCCATCAATAGTAATGCAATTATTGGCTTCCTTTCCAGCAATTGTTTTCCCCTGGTCCGTTGTTACAAAAGAACCCTTTTGACTGCTCCCATAAATGCCGACATAGCGATTCGCATACAGGCTGGCCAGCTCCCGTCCTTGGGCAGCATAAAGATTGCTGTGGCGTACACTGGTGCTAGAGCTTGTTTTGTCGACCAAGATTTGGTTGTTCTGCTCAATTGCGTTTTCCAAAGTAGGCTTGATGGCCACAGGAAGCACGGCACCAATAAAATCAGTGGCCTCAGCGTCAAGGTCAAGCGTAGCCAAGCTACCATCTGCATGCTTGCCCGCATAAAGGTTAATGTCCTGAGAGCTGTAGAGATTGCTGCCACCCTCAATAGCTACCTCATTGGACCGCAAAATCTTATTTTCCAAAATGGCATTAGCGCCACCAAGGGCTCCTGCCGGAGCCTCAGCATAGGAATAGGTAAAGAGCTTCAGATCGTCCGCTGTCGCAAGAGTAATATCCCGATAGGATTTGGTGGTTTTCAAGCTCGTGTTTTGCAGTTTGATAGCTTCACTATTGGAAATACTATTAATGACCTTGCCCTCTGCACCTTCATAGGCTCCTACTGCATAAATATAGCCATTGACCTGCAAATCTTCGTCCGTATGGGCCATAGCCTGCAGCTTACCTGCACTTTGTAAAATGCTGTCAGTCAAAGTAATATCCGCTAGAGAATTTATAGTATTTTTAATACCGGAGGTGTTGACACTGAGCGCTCCATAGCCCTGACCCAGCACCATTTTGGTATAACCATCCTGCCTGTTCATTTCCACAGTATTGGCTGCTTCAAGAATCGTGTCGTTGCCACTAACTATCTTCGCATTTGCGATATCCAAATTAGTCGTAGCGTCAATGGTGGAATCAACTCTGGCGTCACCACCGCCTGCATAGGTCACACTCAGGGCGTCAGCCTTGAAGTTCGCAGTATCCTTGCGCAAAGCACGTGCTTCGAAGGCTTCTGCCACCGTGAAATTACCACTCAGATTGACTGTAGTAGTGCTATTGACTTTGTTTTCTATCCTAGCCGCATAGGGGGATATATCCATAATGCCTGCATTGGAGCCATCAGCTTTGGCCACAATATCATCGCTGTTATTGGCAAAAATTGCAATATTCTTGCCGCTGATGCCGGTGGTTCCTGCATTGACAGTGGTAATGGCTTGTCCATTAGCGTGACTTTGGGCCAAATTGCTGCCACTAGCTGCACCGAGGCCCACATTTACCGAATAAATGTAAGCATTGGAGGTAGCAGCATTAGTGGCACCAATTTTTAAGTCGGCAGCGCCATCGCTAATTTTAATTGCTCCCACCGTGGTAGACGCCTGCATCTCGTTATAAGTGCGCGCTTTGTCCACATTGACGGACAATGCACTCACGCCCACAGCCCGATTGATGGCCTCAGTAGTATATTCATCCTTAGTATCACCGGTCAAAGCTTTCAAGGCCACATTTTGGGCCGTGAAAGCATTCTTATCACTAACAGTTAAACTTGCCTTGCCCTTGGCCTTAGAGGACACAATGCTGCCACCTGCAGCCGCGACACCAATGCCCTCACGAGCAATAATTTCATCTTTTATAACAGCTGCGTTTTCAGCCATAACCTGAAGCCCAGCTGATTCAGCCTTGCCATCCACATCCTTGCTGGCAGTAAAGCTGTTTTCCTTGCCAATGGTTTTATCCAAGCCCAGCTCAATGGTTACTTCGGTACTATCCTCGCCCTCCAGCACCATGCGACCGGCCACAATACCACTGACATTCATGCCAAAAGCAGTGTTAGTAATATGGGTTTGGTTGAGAGCATAAATGAGGAGAGGATTTTCCACATTGCTATCCCCATGCACTACCTTCAGGATGGAGCCATCGATGCTGATTTGATTCGCACCCTGATGCTTAACATAGGCAGTCGTATCCACATACTCAGCAGCACTAATGCCACCTTGACCGGCGAAGCTTTTTATTTCCCCATCAGTAGTGGAGGTAACCGCAATAGTTTTACCCTGTAAGGTTGCATTTTCTATATCAACCTGTAGCTTGTCCTCCACAGTAGTTCTGTTCGCAGGCACACCGATATTGGCAATAGCCACGCTGGCCTGATAAATACTGATATCTGTATTAGTCGTAGCCTTTGCATTAGCCTGCAAAGCATCACTAGCCTGCAATTTACTGTTATGA
>SFRS01000136.1 GCA_004562175.1 bacterium
TGAAGGGCTACGATGATGCGGGCAGGACTTTGCTTCGCAGCCGCCTGCAACGACATCTCCAAGCGAATTGCCTCCCGCTTATAGATTTTTTCATCCTCGACCGAAAAATTTTCTGCCGAAGGCAAAAGCCAACCACGGGTACCACAAATAGCAGTATCCCCCACCATGATACAGTCATTTTGGATAAATTCGAAATGCTCACCGTAAAGCTGCTGCATTTTCGCTAGGCTCGCCCACCAATAATCGTGGTTGCCACGCAAAAGCAGCTTGCGCCCTGGCAGCTGTGCTAGCCAAGCTAAATCCTCTGCCACGTTCTTTAAGCCCATAGCCCAGCTAATATCGCCACAAACAATCACGGTGTCGTTTTTTGTAACCGTAGCCAGCCAATGCTCTTTAATTTTTTCCTTATGTCCCCGCCAATACTCACCAAAAATTTCCATGGGCTTGGAGGGTGGCTCCCCTGACAGATGCAGGTCGCCAATCGCATAGATATTCATAAAAAACCTCGTTGTAATTCGCAAGCTACTATTATAGCCTTACTTTGCCAGCAAAAAAGCCTTTAAATCGGCTACAGTAGCAGCATAATGCTCGCAGCCAGCCTCCTCGAGCTCTCCGGGCGCAGCAAAGCCAAAGCCCACACCGATGCAGGCAATGCCATTGGCATGAGCGGCCATAACATCCTCCCGACGGTCGCCTACAAGAGCCACGGTAGCCTTTTTCTCCGGCGTATCCAAGCCCCATTTGTGACCATCTAGACTGCAGCCAGTAACATCAACCAAAAAGTCGTTGAAGCCAAAATGCTCCGCAATGCGCACTGCAAAAACCTCCGGCTTAGCGGTGCACATGCCCAAGCGGAAGCCATTTTGCTTTAGCAGGCCCAAAAGCTCCATCATGCCGGGATAAACCTTGTTTTCCCAAATACCAATATCAGTGTAGCGCTGGCGGTACAGCTCAATGCCTTCCTCGGCCTGCTCTGCCGTCATACCATAATATTTCATGTAGCTGGCACGCAGGGGCGGTCCGATGAAAACCTCCAGCTTCTTCAAATCAGGCTCCTCGATGCCCATAAGATGCAGTGCGTTTTGCACGCATTTGGTAATGCCCTCGGCGGAATTAGTCAAAGTGCCATCCAAATCAAAGAGTAAATTTTGATACATTTATTTTTCCTCGCTTCGTATAAAGTGAAATTTTTTGCAAAATGTAATTTGATTATATCACATTTTTCCGCTGAAGTGGTACAATATCCTTAGCAGATTTTAGATTTAGAGGCGCAGTTGGCTGCGCTCGAGGGGGAATAAGTATGACAGCAAAGCTTTTTGAAAATAATTCCATGCTTAAAGAGTGTGAGGCCATTGTTACTGGTTGCACCCAAAAGGATGGCAAATATTTAGTGGAATTGGACCAGACCGTATTCTTCCCGGAAGGCGGCGGTCAGCTCAGCGACAGAGGCAAAATTAATGATATTGTGGTGGAGCATGTATCCGAAAAAGAGGGACATATTTATCACGAATGCGCCGAGCCCTTACCTGTGGGTATTTCTGTTAAGGCAGTGCTTGATTGGAACGTGCGCCTTGACAGAATGCAGCAGCATTTGGGTGAGCATATTTTTTCCTTCGCCTGCTGGAAGCTGTTTGAAGCCCATAATGTGGGCTTTCATATGAATGAGGACAGCGTTTTTATCGATTTGGATAAGGAGCTGACGGAAGAGGATTTGCTTAAGGCAGAGCTCTTCACTAACGAAATTATTTGGGATAACCGTCCTGTAAGTGTTGATTATATGGATAGCACCGAGGCTGTGAAGCTGAAGGATAAAATGCGCAAATTCAACGACAAGCTGACTGGCACTTTGCGCATTGTCAGCGTGGAAGGAGCGGACATCTGCACCTGCTGCGGCACCCATCCTCCCTTTACCGGCATGATTGGCAGCGTCAAGGTCATTCGCCACGAAAAGCATAAGGGTGGCTGCCGGGTAGAATTCTTGTGCGGACGGCGTGCGCTGCTGGACATGGATAAGAAGAATAGCACCCTGCTAAAGATGGCGCAATCTTTGTCCACCAAGCCGGAGCTGGTGCCGGAGCACATCGAAAAGCTGAAGGCAGACATGCAGGCCCAGCTGGAGGCGGTAAAGAGCAAGCTGCTGGCTGTGAATGAAAAGCAGCTGGCAGAGATCATGGCCGCTGCGCCTACCGACGCCAAGGGCGTCAGGGTGGTCGCTTGGCCCTTGGACGGCTTCGATGCCAAGGATATCAAGGCTTTCATCCCCAAGCTCACTGCACACGAAAATACGCTGGGCCTTTTGGTAGCAGCTAAGCCAGAGCGTATTAGCTACGCTGCGGTAGCAGGACCGAATACCAGCGTCGATTGTCGCGGGGTGATGAAGGAGCTGAACGCGGCCTTCTCAGGCCGCGGCGGCGGCAAGAGCGACTGCGCCCAAGGCGGCAGTGACTACTGCGCCGACTGGGAAGCGAAGCTGGCCACGGTAGTGGAGAAGCTGGTAAAATGATTCTCGTCAGTGCGTGTTTATTGAATCATCCTGTGCGTTATAAGGGTGATGGCAACCCCTGCCCCTTGCTTTTGGCGCTGTTGGCTAAGGGTAAGGGAGAAGAGATTTTGTCATTCTGTCCTGAAGTAAGCGGCGGTTTGCCCACGCCCCGCCCTCCTGCCGAGATTAAGGGAGGAAGTGGAGCTGATGTGCTGCTGGGCAAGGCTAAAGTCGTGAATAAAGAAGGACAGGATGTTACCACAGCCTTTGTTGAGGGCGCGCAAAAATGTGCGCAGCTGTGCAAGGAAAAGGGCATCACCGTAGCTATCTTAAAGCAACGCAGTCCCTCCTGCGGCAGCAAAGCTATTTACGATGGCACTTTTTCTGGCAAGACCATTGCAGGAAAGGGAGTTACAGCAGCATTGCTCACCAGCTTAGGTATCAAAGTCTATGGTGAGGAGGATTTGACTCCGGAGCTGCTTGACAAGCTGCTTTGAGTTGCTCGTTGCATGGGTACAAAGATACTGAATTGAACTCCTGTAACGAAACGTTACTCGAAACAGGAGTTCACTATAAAATCAAGTAAAAAGCTAGCGCTGCTGACTGCCATGGTCAGTAGCGCTAGCCTTTTTTTGCTGTTTAGCTTTGACAAAGAGCAAAATAGACAAAAAGTGTAAAGAATTTTGCAAAAAAGAATTACACGCTATTACTATTTTTAATTGCTTACAGTAACAGAATGTGCTACAATTAGAGTAATTATCTACCTTCTTTTACAGTTGTGGTGTACTTCTGTAGGAGATACATAGCATACAGGTACTACCGAAGCTGACCTTCCACCACAAGGTGGACCACTACTTACAGTGGTACGGTGTGATTATGATGAATGGATTAAAGGGAATATATTTTCTAGGTTGGGAGGAGTTATCTCTTGTTAATGAATGGTGCACAGGCAATCTTAGAAAGCCTGAGACGAGAAGAGGTCGACATTGTTTTTGGTTATCCTGGTGGTGCCGTATTAGATTTATATGATGCAGTTTATCAGGCTAAATTTCCCCATATTTTGACTCGCCATGAGCAGGGTGCAGTGCATGCTGCTGATGGCTATGCTAGAGCTACGGGCAAGGTGGGCGTTTGCTTTGCTACCTCCGGCCCCGGTGCTACCAATCTGATTACCGGCATCGCCACTGCGAACATGGATTCTATTCCCATGGTTTGCATAACTGGCCAGGTAGGCAATCCCTATATTGGTAAGGATTCCTTCCAAGAGGCCGATATTGTGGGCATTACTACCCCTATTACCAAGCATAATTATTTAGTGAAGAAGGTTGAGCAGCTGCCCCGGGTTATTAAAGAGGCCTTCTTTATTGCCCGCACCGGTCGTCCCGGTCCGGTTGTTATTGATATTGCCAAGGATGTTTTCTCTACTCAATTTGAGTATGAATATCCTAAGACAGTTAATCTGCGTGGCTATTCCGGCGAATTCACTGGCAAGGAAGAAGAGATTGTAGCTGCGGTGGAAGCAATTAAAAAGGCTAAACGTCCTTTGTTCTTTATCGGCGGTGGCATGACTCTCTCCGGTCAAAGCAGACTTTTCCGTGAGGTCGTGAAGCTGA
>SFRS01000137.1 GCA_004562175.1 bacterium
GAGGCAGCACCGGAAATTGTGCTGATAGAGATTAAAGGAAAACCGTAAATTCATCGCACCCGCCTTTCGATGCACACAATCCGCCCACAATGTACACCCAGCGTAAAATTTACATTTTTTGAAAAAATTTGCTTGACAAATTACTTGCTTGTTGTCATAATGTAGAGAACACAGTGAAGTGTTGTTACCAAAATTCATACTCATCATAAATGCAAGGAACGGGAAAATTCCTTCGGCCCAAGGCTTTAGAGAGACGGCGTCAGGTGCAAGCCGCCACCAACCGGAAGAAGAAGCTCACCCGCGAGCAGCTGCTCTGAAATGTAAAGTCCTTAGGAGCAGACGCACGACAGCGTTACGTCTCCAAGCAAGCTACTTGGAAAGAATGAAGTACAAATTTAGGGTGGTACCGCGAAGTCAATTCGCCCCTATCTGCAGCGCAGATAGGGGCTTTTTATTTTAGCTCGAGGTACTACGACAGTTACACTGTTAGCAAAGTTATCTAATAATCTACCTATACACTACATTTATATTGGAGGTTTTATTCTATGGGAATGACAATGACTGAAAAAATTCTTGCGAAGCATGCTCATCGCGACAGCGTTAGCGCTGGCGATTTGCTGGTTTCCCAAGTTGATTTGGTATTAGCCAACGATATCACCGGTCCCCCGGCTATTAACGAGTTCGAAAAAATCGGCAAGCCAGTTTTTGACAAGGACAAAATCGCTTTGGTTCCGGACCATTTCTCCCCCTGCAAGGACATCAAATCCGCTACCATGTGCAAGCAGATGCGCGACTTTGCTCGCAAGCACAATATCACCAACTACTTTGAGGTTGGCCAAATGGGTATCGAGCATGCCCTGCTGCCGGACAAGGGCTTGGTAGCTCCCGGCGAAATCGTTATTGGTGCTGACTCCCACACCTGCACCTACGGCGCTTTGAACGCCCTGTCCACCGGCATGGGTCAAACCGATATTGGCTGTGCTATGGCTAGCGGCACCACCTGGTTCAAGGTTCCCCAAGCTATTAAGGTTAACCTGACCGGTAAGCTGCCCAAATACGTAAAGGGTAAGGACATTATCCTGACCATCATCGGCATGATTGGCGTAGACGGCGCTCGTTATCAATCCCTGGAATTCACCGGCGAAGGCGTTGCCGAGCTGTCCATGGCTGACCGCCTGACCATTTGCAACATGGCAATTGAAGCCGGCGGCAAGAACGGCATTTTCCCCGTTGACGAAAAGACCATTGAGTTCCTCAAAGAGCGCGGTGTAACCCGTCCTTGGGAAGCTGTTACTGCTGATGAAGACGCTGAATATTCCCGCGTGCTGGACATTAAATTAGATGAACTGGTTCCTGTTGTTGCTTATCCTCATCTGCCGGAAAACACCCATCCTGCTAAGGAAGGCCACGACATCAAGATTGACCAAGTCGTTATCGGCTCCTGCACCAACGGCCGTCTGGAGGACCTGGCACAGGCTGCTGAAATCCTCAAGGGCCGCAAGGTTTGTGACCATGTGCGCATGATTATCATTCCTGCTACCCAACAAATTTATCAAGCAGCTATGCATCTGGGCTATATCGATACCTTTATCGAAGCCGGCGCTGCTGTTTCCACTCCCACCTGCGGCCCCTGCTTAGGCGGCTACATGGGCATTCTGGCAGCAGGCGAGCGCGCTGTTTCCACCACCAACCGCAACTTCCGCGGCCGCATGGGTCATGTGGACAGCGAGGTTTATCTGGCCAGCCCCTATACCGCAGCAGCCAGTGCAATCACAGGCTACATCACCAGCCCTGAGGAGGTAGTAAAATGAGCAAAGTATGGCGTTATGGCGACCACATTGATACTGACGTAATTATCCCCGCAAGATATTTAAATATTGCTGATTTCAAAGAGCTGGCAGAGCATGCCATGGAAGACTCCAAGGAAAATCTGGTAGAAAACTTTGCAGCTGGCGTAAAGGTTGGCGACTATATTGTTGCTGGCAAAAACTTTGGCTGCGGCTCCTCCCGCGAGCATGCTCCCGTTGTTTTGAAGGTTAAGGGCATCAAATGCATCGTAGCAGATAGCTTTGCCCGTATTTTCTATCGCAATGCCATCAATATCGGCCTGCCCGTGCTGGAAATTGGCAAGGATGTAGAAAAGATTGAAGCCGGCGACACCATTGATGTGGATATGGCCAAGGGTGAAATCACCATTGTGAACAAAAATATCGTTATCAAAACTAAACCGCTGCCGGAATTCATCCAAAAAATTGCTGACTGCGGTGGCCTGATCAACTACGTTAAAGGAGAAAACGCATAATGAAAATTTGCTTACTGCCGGGCGATGGCATCGGCGTAGAAATTGTAGATGCAGCGGTTGAGGTTCTGGACGCTGCAGCCAAAAAATTTGGCTTTGAAATTGAATATGACAAGCAGCTCATTGGTGGCTGCGCTATTGACGCAACTGGCGTTCCCCTGCCGGAGGCTACCATCGCTTCTGCCAAAGCTGCTGACGCAGTGCTGCTGGGAGCTGTTGGCGGCCCCAAATGGGATAATGTGGACCCCTCCATCCGTCCGGAAAAGGGACTCTTGGGCATTCGTAAGGCTTTGGGCCTGTACTGCAACCTGCGTCCCATGACCGTTTCCAAATTCACCGCGCACCTGTCCCCCTTGAAGACTGAGCGCGCTGAAGGTGCGGACCTTTTGATCGTGCGCGAGCTCACCGGCGGCATTTATTTTGGCGAGCACAATGAAGCTCACCTTAATGCTGATGGCATTGAAGAGGCCAGCGACGTAGAGCTCTACACCCGTCCTGAGGTGGAGCGCATTGCTCGCTTTGCCTTCGAGGCTGCCAAAAAACGCCGTGGCAAGGTTACCAGCGTTGATAAGGCCAATGTACTGGGCTCCAGCCGTATGTGGCGCAAAATCGTAGCTGAAATGCAAGCTAAGGAATATCCTGAAATCGAGCTCAACAACTTCTATGTTGACAACTGCGCTATGCAATTAGTGCTGAACCCCAAGCAATTCGACGTTATTTTAACCAATAACATCTTCGGCGACATTTTGAGTGACGAAGCCAGCACCATCGCCGGCTCCATCGGCCTGCTGCCCAGCGCCTCCCTCGGCGACGGCACCGGCATGTACGAGCCCATTCACGGCTCCGCTCCCGATATCGCAGGCCAAGGCATTGCCAATCCCTTGGCAACCATCCTTTCCGTGGCTATGATGCTGCGCTACTCCCTGAACCAAGGCGCTGCTGCTGATGCTATGGAAGCAGCTGTAGACGCTGTTATGGAGCAGGGCTATCGCACTCCTGACCTGTATGCAGAGGGCCTGAAGAAGGTTTCCACCGCTGAAATGGGTCATCTGGTTGCCCAAGAGCTTCTGAAATAATTCCCCCATAAGAACAGCAGCCTGAGCGCTTATCCCCTCCTCCAGCGCTCAGGCGAATAAAACGACCCTGCTCAGTGAGCAGGGTCATTTTTTATGCTTTTG
>SFRS01000138.1 GCA_004562175.1 bacterium
GATCAGTGAAATGCACTGTTACCTTAGCTGGCAGGGTGATTTCGGTACCAGTAGTATCGTGCCAAAGGGTGGATTCTTTAAGTGTACCACTGATTACTTCACCCTTGTCATTGAAATCAATGGCTTTACCGCCTTTGAACTCTATGAAGCCAGCAAGCTTGTTACTAGAAGCGTGTGCTTGCCAACCAATGGGACGCAAATAGGTATCACTGCTCAGAGTTCCATGAGTCACATGACCATTTTCATCGAAGGACAGGATTGTGCCCGATTTGAAATCTACAAAGCCATAACCATCCTTGCTCAAGGCCAGAGTTACCTTTTCATCAATAACTCCCTTGAGCACAGTGCCATCTGCTGCGAACTTAACTAATCTGTCACCAGCATAACGAATGTGCCCATAGGTGGGGAAGGGTGCGCCATAGCGCATGCCCCATGGGTGAAAAAAGCGCGGGAAAAACATGTCCGTAGTTTCCACATAACAGTAATCATTAATAACATTGCGCCAACCAGTGGGACGCAGGTAAGTGGATTTGTTCAGCACGCCGCTGACAACTTCTCCTTGCTCATTGATTTCAGCAGTAGTGTCCTTTTTAAATTTCAAATCCTCGTCAGCAACGCTCCAGCCTTGGGGAATGAGCATAGTCGTCTTGTCTAGCGTTATGCTTTCAGCAGATACTCCTTGCGCGGATAAGCATGCTACGAGAGCTAAAAGAATAGCTAGCTTTTTCATTTTATCCTACCTCACTATACGAATGATATTTTGAGAGTGGCAGTTTCATAGTTCATTCTTAGTATAGGGGAGGCAGGGCTGAAAGTCAAAGTATAATGTGTGAAGCTTTTGTAGAAAATAGGCAGATTATAAAATTTCTGCCTTTCTATCCAAAATAGCTTTGCAGGCTGCGCAGGCAGGGCAGTCGCAATACTTGGCACCGCTGGCCTTGAGCTCTTGGGCATGGGCCTTGAGGCCCTTGACACCTTCGGCACCAAAGATTTGCAAGGCCAGCTCGGTTTCACCAAAGGCGATGAGTCCATCAATAGGCATGATATCTGCTTGTAGCTCGGCAATATATTTGGCGGTTTCTTCGGCTTCTTTGTCGGTGCCGATGGCGGCTAGCCAGGCATTGGCGGCGGTCTTTACCTCTTGGCAGGCGCTGGGTGCGGCCAACAAATCCTTGGTTTTAGTGATGACGAAATCTAATACTTGCTTTTCCATAAAAAATCTCCTTCAGAGCGTTATTGCGCCGTCGTTAACTTTTTCTTGCTAACAACAGCTGCTGACCTTATAATATAGCTATAGAGCTGTTTTGTAAAGTAAGCACTTTTTGGTTCTATAGTTACCTTTTGGAAACTATTGGGCGTTTAATTTTTCGTTTAGCATTGAATAATATAATAGCCAATTAGGCAGAAGACTGAAGGAAAGGGGGTTAGCAAAATGTCGAAGGAATTACCGCCCTGCCCGGTGGAGGTCACCTTGATGCTCATCAGTGACCGCTGGAAGGTTTTGATTTTGCGGGATTTGCTCAGCGGAACCAAGCGCTTTGGTGAGCTGAAAAAATCCATTGGCAGTATTTCCCAGAAGGTGTTGACCAGCAACTTGCGCTCTATGGAAGAGGATGGGCTTTTAACACGCAAGGTTTATGCCGAGGTTCCACCGCGAGTGGAGTACACCTTAACGGAGCTGGGCGAAAGCTTGCGTCCCATACTTTTTGCCATGCAGCAGTGGGGGATTGATTATCAAAAAAAGCAAGCTCAAGCTTAGGCTCAGGAGATATAGCTTTAAACTCTTAGCCTTTTGTGAATTAGATATATACAAGCTTATAGTATTTATACAGGTAACGAAACGTTACTCGAAACAGATGTTTACAGATTATGGAGGAATATGATGATTTGTGAAATAATTCGTGACGAAGGCTTTTTGGCCCAAAAGAGCAGCGAGGCCAGCTTTTTAGATATGCCCATTGCGCAAAATTTGTTGGACACTTTAGAGGCTTACTCAGAAAGCTGCGTGGGTTTGGCGGCTAATATGATCGGCGTGCAGAAGCGTATCATTGCAGTCAACATGGGGCCCATTAATGTGGCTATGCTCAACCCCGTCATTGTGAAAAAATCCGGCAAATACATGACCGAAGAGGGCTGCCTTTCCTTAAACGGCGTGCGTCCCACTGCTCGCTATAAAAAGATTACCGTGGAGTTCCAAGACATGCAGTTTAAAAAGCAGCGCCAAAGCTTCGAGGGCTGGACGGCACAAATTATTCAGCACGAAATTGACCACTGCGATGGGATTGTGATTTAAGAGTCTGGAAAAATGTGACAAATTGGCATCAAAAAGCTTGGAAAAATGTGACAAACAACGACAAAAAAACGCGAAAAATGTGACAAGCACAGGAGGGTTACCATTATGGAAATAAAAACAGTAGCCATCGTCGGCATGGGCGCGTTGGGTCTGCTGTACGGCGAGCAGCTCAACAAAGTGTTATCCCAAGGGGCTCTGCGCTTTGTGATGGATGCAGCGCGTTTTGCACGCCATCAAAACGATAAATATTTAGTAAATGGCACTTTGCAAAGCTTCACCTTGCAAAGCGCTGCTGAGGCTGAGCCCGTGGATTTGGTCATCATCGCCACTAAATTTAGTGGCTTAAATGAAGCACTGGCAGAAATGCAAGGCTTAGTGGGGCCCAAAACCATCATTTTTTCTGTCCTCAACGGCATCAGCAGTGAAGAATTCATCAAAGAGCGTTATGGAGATGACAACCTGCTTTATTGTGTGGCCTTGGGGATGGATGCCGTTCGCGAGGGCAGCAGCCTCACCTATCAGCACAAGGGGATTTTAAAGCTAGGCATTTTAGACAAAAAGCAACGTCCCGCTTTGGCAGCCGTGATGGCACTTTTGGAAAAGGCAGGCATTCAATATGTCATCGAAGAGGATATTTTGCATGCTCTGTGGGCCAAGCTGCTCTTAAATGTGGGCATCAACCAAACCTGTATGGTTTATGAGACTAATTATGGCGGAGCTTTTACCAATGAAGCTGCCCGTGAGGATATGTTCGCCGCCATGCACGAAGTGATTGCTGTGGCCCAAAAGGAGGGCATCAACCTGACGGAAGCGGATTTCGAGGGCTGCGTGAAGGTTTTGCAAGGACTTTCTCCAGAAGGCTTGCCCTCCATGCGCCAAGATGCTTTAGCAAAGCGTAAGTCTGAGGTGGAGCTTTTCGCCGGTACCATTATTCGTTTGGGTGCTAAGCATAATGTGCCCACACCTGTCAACCAACGCTATTATGATACCATCCAAGTCATGGAAGCAAAGTATTAAAATGGAATGTTACAACAATGGTTGCTGAGATTCAAATACAATGGTGAATCCGGTTTTTCTTCTGTTCGCAGAAGCTACAGTACTGATTTCAAAATGTAAAATTAGAGGGGCTAAAGGCTCCTCTTCTTTTTGTTACGAGA
>SFRS01000139.1 GCA_004562175.1 bacterium
TGCATATACGGGTGGAGCCACACTTTCAGCACTTAATGCCGGAGCCATGGTCACTCATGTGGATGCATCCAAGGGTATGGTCGGATGGGCTAAGGAAAATGCTGCTGCGTCCGCGCTATCTGACAGACCGGTCAGGTGGCTTGTGGATGACTGTGTTAAGTTTGTGGAGCGTGAGATAAGACGAGGCAATAAATACGATGCCATCATCATGGATCCGCCCTCATACGGCAGAGGTCCTAAGGGGGAGACATGGAAGATAGAAGAGAGTATCTATCCATTTATTGAACTTACGACCAATATACTGAGTGAGTCCCCGCTGTTTTTCCTTATCAATTCATATACGACGGGACTACAGCCGGCGGTATTAAGCTATATGATGAATATGACCATCGTTAGCAAATTTGGCGGAAGGGTCGTGTCGGACGAGATAGGTCTGCCCGTTAAGGATACGGGTTTGATATTGCCCTGCGGCGCTTCCGGAAGATGGGAGAGAGTATTATGAAAAAGTATCCTTATACATTAATTTTAGGACAAAAAGAAGTTGATAATAAAAATATTAGTTTTAGACGTAGTCAAAGTGAAGAAACAATTACACTTTCAAAAGAAGAATTCATTAAAATGTTGCATGATGAAATAGCTTGCAAAGGTATCAAATGAAAAATATTGCAATAATTACTGGTGCATCATCAGGAATAGGTAAAGAATTTTTATTAAAATTTTCAGTATAAAAATGTATACAACTCAGCTGACCTGGTTTTCGCCCCCACACTCGCCTGCTGGAGGGTTCGCTCCTAAGCCTTCGCGCTCCCCACTACTACCCCTCTCGCTAAAAATTTTATATGCGGCTCCTAAAAGCTCGCTTGCGGCAGGTCTTACTTCTATACTGCACCGTGCTCGCAGCCCACTTTTTGGCTGTTTACGTGGATCGTTTCGCCTGCAACTGGCATCGACTTGCAACCACAGACCTGAGTTGTACACCTAATTATAAGCTTTTCAACTTTTTTTTGCAAGAAAAAGGGCCCCTTTCCTCTTTAATATTTGACAAAAAAGTGATATACTTACTATGCTGTATTGTTCGGACTCAGTTTTACCACACTCTCAAAGGAAACAAGCCATGATTGCCATACCCCAATGCTTGGATTTCTCAGATATTCGCCTGACCCGGGAAATCTGTGATTTCTATTTAAAAATGCTGCAAATTAAAAATCGTGAAATCTATCTGCACAGCCAGCAGGTGGCCAATTATGCGGCCAGCACAGCGGCCAAGCTGGGGTTGCCTGCCAGCGAGGTCTCCCAAATCAAAACAGGAGCGCTTTTGCATGACATTGGTCAGCTTTCGGTGCCCAATTTGATTTTGGCCAAGCTACCCTTTTTGTCCACCAGGGAAATGTCCATTTATAAGCGTCACTGCATCGCCGGTGCCAGCATGCTGGAAAATATTCCGGAATTCACCTATATCACGGACATCATCCGTTGCCACCACGAAAAGTGGGATGGCACTGGTTATCCCAAACGGCTCAAGGGGCAGAACATCCCCATTGGTGCGCGCATTGTGGCTGTGGCCAATTATTATGACCGCAATATCAATCCCTGCACCAGCCATTGGCAAAAGACCCATGCGGATGCCATTGTGGAGCTGCAAAATAAAGCGGGACTGGACTTTGACCCCACCATCGTCAAGGCCTTTATCGATTCCGTGCTCCCTCAGCCTGCTCGCAACGAAGTTTAAAAGCACTGCTTAACGCAAGTCAATGCGAAAGCAGTGCTAATTTTTTATTATGAAATTGCGGCCTCTTCTATGGATGTTCAAGAAAGCATCAAATTATCTTTGTAGTCCAATCCTCTATATTCCACACCTTGTCCACCCATCCCTCGTAAAACTCGGGCTCATGGGATACCAGGAGTACACTGCCCTTGAACGCCTTCAGCGCTCTTTGCAGCTCCTCCTTGGCGTCCACATCCAGATGGTTGGTGGGCTCGTCCAGCACCAGCCAATTTACATCCTTCAGCATCACCTTGCACAGGCGCACCTTGGCGGCTTCGCCGCCACTCAAAACGAACACCTTGCTGGTGATGTGCTCATTGGTCAAGCCGCAGCCTGCCAAGGCTGCGCGCACCTCGTAGTTGGTCATGCCGGGATAGGCGTCCCACACATCCTCGAGAGCTGTTTTGTCGTTCTTCTCCCTTTCCTCCTGCTCGAAGTAGCCGGGCTCAAGGAATTCGCCCAGCTCCACCTTGCCGCTGAAGGGAGGAATGATGCCCAAAATCGTCTTGAGCAGAGTTGTCTTGCCCAAGCCGTTGACGCCCTTGATGGCAATCTTTTGACCGCGCTCCAAATTGAAGGTCACGGGGCGGGTCAGGGCGCTGTCATAGCCCAGCACCAAATCCTTGGCCTCCACGATGAAGCGGCTGGGAGTGCGTGCTTCCTTAAATTGGAAGGTGGGCTTAACCTTTTCACGGGGTTTTTCAATCATTTCCATCTTGTCCAGCTTGCGCTGACGGCTCTTGGCCATATTGGTGGTAGCCACGCGAGCCTTGTTGCGGGCAATGAAGTCCTCCAGCTTGGCCACCTCCTGCTGTTGACGCTCGTAGGCGCTGGCCTTTTGGGCTTGGTAAATGGCGTACATTTCTTGGAATTTGTCGTAATTGCCGGTGTAACGGGTGAGCTCGCAATTTTCCAAGTGATAAATCACATTGCACACATTGTTCAGGAAGGGCACGTCATGGGAAATAAGGATGAAGGCGTGCTCGTAATTTTGCAGGAATTTCGTGAGCCATTCGATGTGCTCCACGTCCAGATAGTTGGTGGGCTCGTCGAGAAGTAAAATCTGAGAGTTTTGGAGAAGCAGCTTAGTCAGCAAAACCTTGCTGCGCTGTCCGCCGGACAGCTCGCTCACGTCCTTATCCAGACCGATGCTGCCCAAGCCTAAACCATTGGCAAACTCTTCAATCTTGCTGTCCAAGGAATAAAAACCGGCGTGCTCCAGCTCCGTTTGAATCTCGCCCACAGCGTTCATCATCTTGTCCATTTCTTCCGGGGTGGCATCGCCCATTTTCTCGTAGTACTCCAGCATCTGCTGCTCCTTGACGTACAGCGCATCAAAGGCAGTGTGCAGCACCTCGCGAATGGTCATGCCCTTTTGCAGGGTGCTTTGCTGGTCCAAATAGCCCACAGTGGCCTTGCCAGGCCATTCCACCTTGCCATCATCGGGCAGCACGTGGCCGGTAACGATATTCAAAAAGGTGGATTTTCCTTCGCCATTGGCGCCAACCAGGCCCACATGCTCACCGCGCTGCAGCTTGAAGGAAACATTCTCTAAAATTTGGCGTCCCCCAAAGGAATGAGAAACATTGGTCACGTTCAAATAACTCATCAGAAACCTCTTTCTTATTTTTATAGAAAAGAATTAAGCATAAAATCATACATTATATTATAACATAAGTTAGTC
>SFRS01000140.1 GCA_004562175.1 bacterium
CGGAAAAAGGTATTTTTTTTGCATGGAGATGATGTGTTTTGACAAAGAAACAGATTCTGGCTCGCTTGGGTCAGATAGTTCTCGTATTATTGGGCATCAGTTTCATCACCTTTGCGTTGGTGATGCTGGCTCCTGGCGATGTTGTGCGGCAGATGATTGCTGGAAATGAGGACATTATCGTAAGCCAGGCCGAAATCGATGCCTTGCGTGCGGAGCTAGGCTTGGATAAGCCCTTCTTTTTCCAGTATTTGGATTGGTTGGGCAGAGCTCTGCAGGGCAATCTAGGCTTTTCCTACATGGTGAAAAAGCCTGTGGTAGAGGCTCTGTGGGAAGGCCTTCCTGGAACTGTGTTGCTATCCTTGGCCTCACTTTTTATGATGATGGTTGTGTCTATACCGGCAGGTATTTATTCAGCCGTGAAGCGCGGTAGTATTGTAGACAATATCGTAAGGGTCTTTACCTTTATGGGTGTTTCCATGCCCGGTTTCTGGGTAGGTCTTATGCTACTGTGGATTTTGGGCCTAAAGTTGGACCTTTTGCCTATTGTTGGTGGCGAAATTAGCTTGGAAACGTTAATTATGCCGTCCCTGACCCTAGCCATAGCCATGGCTTCAAAATATACGCGTCAGGTGCGCACAGCTATTTTGGAGGAGCTGCATCAGGATTATGTGGTAGGCGCTCGTGCCAGGGGTATGACCGAAAGCCACATTCTTTGGAAGGAGGTTCTCCCCAATGCTATGCTACCGCTGATTACCCTATTAGGCTTGTCCTTGGGCAATCTTTTGGGCGGTGCCGCTGTTATTGAAATGGTTTTCCAATGGCCGGGCTTAGGTCGCTTGGCTATTGAAGCAATTACCTACCGCGACTTCCAATTAGTGCAGGGCGTAGTAGTGTGGATTGCATTGATGTATATGGTGATCAACCTAGTTGTAGATATGTCCTATAACCATCTTGATCCCCGTTTAAGAAAGGTGAGGTAAGTAATGGAAACTTTAGTAAATGGTTTTAAAACTAACCGCGCCTTTGCAGTGACCAGCCTGCTGGTACTGCTTTTGCTGGCGATAGCCTTAGCTGCGCCTATTATATCTCCCTTTGACCCTACCCATGCAGAGATGAAGGATGCTTTCTTAGAGCCTAGCATGACGCATCTGTTTGGTACAGATAAGCTGGGGCGTGACTGCTTCAGCCGAGTGCTTTATGGGGCTCGGGCTTCTTTAACAGGTGTTTTAGTGTTAGTAGCCAGCGTTTTCTTAGTTGGCACCACTATGGGGGTTTTGTCCGGGTATTTCGGCGGCAAGGTGGATATAATTATCATGCGCTTTAGTGATATGATGATTTCCTTCCCTGGCATGATTTTGGCCATTGCCATTGCTGGTATTATGGGCGGCAGTCTGGTGAATGCGGTTATCGCACTGACCATTGTCAGCTGGACCAAATACGCTCGCTTGGCTCGCAGCATGGTGCTCAAGGTAAAGCGCCGTGATTATGTGGAAGCGGCCATTGTCAATGGTGGTACACCTTCCCATATTCTGTGGGTACATATTCTGCCCAATATTCTGCCCATGATGGTTATCACCGCCGCAGCCGATATTGGCGCGCTGATGATGGAGTTGGCAGGTTTGTCCTTCCTAGGCTTTGGCAGCCAGCCCCCTGCTCCCGAATGGGGCCTGATGTTGAACGAGGGACGCCAGCAGCTGCAAACTGCACCCTGGTTGATGATTTTCCCGGGCTTGGCAATTTTTGTGACAGTAGTTGTTTTTAACCTTTGGGGTGACAATTTGCGCGATGTATTAGACCCTCGCAACGATGTAAAAGATTAAAAAATCGTCCATAAGGCACCATCTACTGCGTCGTAGCTCCTAGGAGTATTCCCGATACACCGTCGTCGCTATTCCTTGTAGCTGGTACCTTCTGAACGATTTTAGTAAAGGTTAATATAAAAAAGATAGGAGTGCGTAATATGAAAAAATTATTTAAAATTTCCGCAGCAGCGGCTATGATTGGTGTATTAGCTTTGGCAGCGTCGGGCTGCGGTGGTGGTAGCTCTAAAAAGGCAAATGTTACCAATGAGATGGTAAAATTTGGTGTAACCAACTTTGCTGATAATCTGGATCCTGCAGATAATTTCTTCAGCTGGGTAGTAATGCGCTATGGTTTGGGCGAATGCTTGGTTAAATTTGATAACAAAATGAATGCTACTCCTTGGTTGGCTGATAAATGGTCTATTTCCGATGATAAACTGACCTGGACCTTCCATATTAACGACAAGGTTAAGTTTTCTAATGGTGATAAGCTGACTGCTGAAATCGCTAAGGAATCCTTGGAAAGAACCTTTAAGCTTTCCAACCGTGCTCAATCCATCTTCCAATATGCCGAAATTAAGGCTGACGGACAAAATTTAATTATTAAAACTAAAAACCCCACTCCTTCCTTACCAGGCATGCTGGCAGACCCCCTGTTCATTATCATTGATACCAAGGTAAAGGACCGCGATATCAAGAAGCAAGGCCCCATTTGCACCGGTCCCTACGCTGTTAAAACCTATAGCAAGGCTAAGGCTGTAATGGTTGCTAACCCCAATTATTGGGATGGCGCTGTTCCCTTCAAGAATGCGGAGATTCCTACCATTGATGACCCCAATACCCGTGCTATGGCTTTGCAAAAGGGTGAAATCGACTTTGCTATCAATATTGCAGCAGGCGACCTGCAGCTGTTCAAGGATAAAGCAAAATACAATATCTCTGAAATTGCCTCCCTGCGTACAGTGCTGGCTCAGATTAACATGAACGAGGGCAAGCCCCTGCATGATCCCAAGGTGCGTGCTGCCCTGATTCAATGCTTGGACCGTGTTACCTATAATAAGGTGCTGTTGAAGGACACCTTTATTCCGGGCAAAGCACCTGTTCCTCCTTCTTTGGACTATGGCTTTGATCAATTGAAGGACCCCAATGCCTATAATCCTGAAAATGCGAAGAAGCTTTTGGCTGAAGCAGGCTGGAAGGACACCAATGGTGACGGCTATGTGGATAAAAATGGTAAGAATTTGGAAATTGACTTTGTTTTCTATAGCGGTCGTGCCGAGCTGCCCCTCTATGCCGAAGCAACCCAAGCAGATGCTAAGAAAATTGGTATCAAAGTTAATATGAAGAATGTGGACTACAACGTGCTGGATCCCATGCGTCAAAAGGGTCAATTTGACCTGATTATTTCCAACATCCTTACTGCTAATACCGGCGACCCCGAGGTTTATTTGAACTGGTATTGGAAATCCAACATCAATGGCAGCCAGCCGCAAAACTCTACTGGCTACAGCAATCCGAAATTTGATGCTCTGTCTGACAAATTGGCTGTAGAGTTTGATCCGGCTAAGCGTCGTCAATATATGATTGAGATGCAACAAATTCTGCTGGATGATGGCGTAGCTCTGTTCTTTGGTTATCCCAAAA